>QCNI01000018.1 GCA_003213255.1 Prochlorococcus sp. AG-424-P16 | reverse complement strand
TCGTTAATAGAAAAAAGAAATAATTTAGCTTTCTTAATAACTGAAAAAGAAGGAAGTATTTATGCAAAATATTTTTGGCAACATACTGGTCTTGGTCTATCTTCAAGAGCTGCCGCTATAGAACTAGGTCTTGAAGATTGCCCTCCAAAATCTTACGTAAATGAATGTTCTCAAAGAATTAAAAATAGAATTTCTAAATCTACAAAAATTGACTCTAATGATATTCACTTAACTTCATCTGGAATGTCTGCATTGCATACATCATTAGAAATCATATATAAATTATTTCCAGCCAAACCAACACTCCAAGTTGGTTTTCCATATGTAGATGTACTTAAATTACCAATGAAAATCTTTCATGGAGCAAAGTTAATTACAGAAGAAAATTGCGCGGATATTGAATTAGAAATCAAAAGAATAAATCCATCAGCATTAATTATTGAACTTCCAAGTAATCCAATGCTCAAATGTGTAAACATTAAAAAAATTTCAAAAATTGCAAAAAACCTAAATATTCCGGTAATTGTTGACGATACAATTGGTTCGAATTTAAATATAAATTCCATAGAACATGCAGATATAGTTTTTACTTCACTTACAAAAATTTTTTCAGGTAGTGGTGATATTCTTGCCGGATCATTAATACTAAATCCAAAAAGCAAATGGATTGATCAGTTTAGAAATGCATTAAAAGAGATTAATATTCCAATACTTTCCGATGGAGATATAGTTTATCTAGAGAAAGTTAGTAGAGATGTAAATCAAAGAGTTTTTGAACAAAATAAAGCATGTTTAGAATTAAAAAAAAGATTAGAGACTCATAGCGAGATTAAAAATATTTTCCATCCTGAAAATTGTCCAAATTTTAATTCTTTACTTAATTCTGATGGAGGATACGGCTGCTTATTATCGTTTGAATTAAATGGAGGATTGAACAAAGCAAAAAAATTTTATGATTCTCTAAAAGTATCTAAAGGACCTAGTTTAGGTACAAAATTTACTCTAGTTTGTCCTTATGTTTTACTAGCTCATTATGACGAGTTGGATTGGGCTGAAAGTTTTGGTATACCGTCGCACCTTATTAGAGTATCAGTCGGATTAGAAGACCAAGATCAATTATGGAAAACCTTTTCTGAAGCACTAAATAATTTCTAAATTCCTAGTATTTACCGTATAGAAACTTTTATACTCTTTTTCTGAATAATAGTTAGTATTAATATATATTTTCTCAATATATAAATGGCAAAAATTTATGAGGACAACAGTTTTGCTATTGGAAACACTCCATTAGTAAAATTAAAATCAGTTACTAAAAACGCGAAAGCTACAGTACTTGCAAAAATTGAAGGTAGAAACCCCGCTTATAGTGTCAAATGTAGGATTGGCGCAAACATGATCTGGGATGCAGAGAAAAGTGGGAAACTTACAAAAGACAAAACTATTGTTGAACCAACTTCTGGAAATACAGGAATTGCTCTAGCTTTTACTGCTTCAGCAAGAGGTTATAAACTCATCCTTACAATGCCAGAATCCATGTCAATTGAAAGAAGAAGGGTTATGGCAGTGTTAGGTGCTGAAATTGTTTTAACAGAAGCATCTAAAGGTATGCCTGGAGCAATAGCTAAGGCTAAAGAAATTGCAGAAAGTAATCCTTCTCAATATTTCATGCCAGGTCAATTTGATAATCCAGCAAACCCTGAAATTCATTTCAAAACTACTGGGCCAGAAATCTGGGATGATTGCGATGGTGAAATTGATGTCTTAGTTGCAGGGGTAGGAACTGGCGGCACAATTACAGGAGTTTCAAGATACATTAAGCAAGAAAAGGGCAAAAATATTACTTCTGTAGCTGTAGAACCATCACATAGTCCTGTTATTACACAGACAATGAATGGAGAAGAGGTTAAATCTGGACCACATAAAATTCAAGGAATAGGAGCAGGATTTATTCCTAAAAACCTTGACTTGTCAATTGTTGATAAGGTTGAACAAGTAACAAATGACGAGTCAATCGAAATGGCTCTTAGATTAGCAAAAGAAGAAGGTCTATTAGTCGGAATATCTTGTGGAGCAGCTGCTGCTGCTGCTGTTAGATTAGCTGAACAAGATGAATATGCGGGAAAAACTATTGTAGTTGTTCTACCTGATTTAGCAGAGAGGTATTTATCCTCAATTATGTTTACTGAAGTTCCAAGCGGAATCATTCAAGAACCAGTCAAAGCCTAAATCTATTTTTCTCCAGTAATGATTCTGGGGAAATATACATCGCATCGCCATAAGAGAAAAATCTAAATTTTTCTTTTATGGCTTTTTTATACAAATCTAATAATCTTTCTCTACCAATCATTGCACTTACTAAAAGTAATAATGAACTTTTAGGCAGATGAAAATTAGTTAATAATCCATCAACTACCTTAAATTTATAACCTGGCTTAATTACTAAATCCACGTACTTGGCTATGGGAATATAGTCATTAATTTCATGAGAATAACAACTTTCAAGAGCTCTTACGCTAGTAGTGCCAATAGCTATTATTCTTCTATCTGTTTTCTTTATTCTTTTTATTTTCTCCACTACTTCCTTATTAACACTTACCCATTCTTTATGAAGTTTTAAATTACTTAAATCTTCTTGATCAATTGGTTTGAATGTTCCATAACCCACGTGCAAAGTGATCGGCAAGATTATTACTCCTTTTTTTTTTAGATTGGAAATAAGACTTTTGCTTAAATGTAACCCAGCTGTTGGTGCAGCAACTGCCCCTGGATTAGTTGCATACTCAGTTTGATAACTTTTCTCATGAAAAGATTCTTCTTCGGAATTTTTTATATAAGGAGGGAGTGGGATTTCCCCGTATTTATCAAGAAGGTCATTCATTGAATTGAGACAAGTTATATTTTCTGGAAATTTAATCAATCTCCCTCCAGTTTCTTCATCAACTCCATCAACAATCAAATTTATATCTTCCGCTAAATGAGATTTTAATTTTAATTTTATATTTATTTTTAACTTTTTCGCTGGCTTTGCCAAACATAACCAAACACATTCATGGGATCTTTCTAAAACTAATAATTCGACTAATGTCTTATTTTCTAATTCAACTTTTAACCTAGCTTTCATTACTTTAGTATTGTTTACAACTACAAGATCGCCTTCTCTAAATTCATCTAAAAGATTCTTGGTAAATTTATTAGTTAAGCAGTCTTCCTCTAAAACACTATTTCTAACTATCATTAATCTTGATTCATGCCTAATTGCAGAAGGTTTACTAGCAATTAATGAAGGATCAAGTAAATAATCATAAGATTCAAGCCTATAATCTCTTTCTTCTTTATCTATTTGATAAATCAATTAAATTTAAGATACAAGAGTCTCTGGCTCATTTTCAATCAGGTTAGCCAGGTCTTTCAAGAATGAAGCACCATCAGCTCCATAGATCACTCTGTGATCAGCTGTAAGATTTACTTGCATTATTTTTTTAACAGATATTGAATCATCACTATTAGCTACAACAGTTGGTTTCGATGATGCTATCGCTAAGATCGCACCAGTTCCTGGGGGAAGTATTGCGTCAAATCTATCAACACCAAACATACCAAGGTTTGATAGGGTAAATGTTCCCGTTGAGTATTCATCTGGTTCTAATTGTTTTGATCTCGATCTTTTTACGAGATCTTTCCATTCCCTAGATAATTCAAATAAATCAGTATTGCATGGTTCTTTTAATACCGGAGTTATTAGTCCCCCATCTTCCATTGCAACAGCAACAGCAATATTTATATTTTCTGGATAAGAAATTCCGTTTTCTGAAAAGCTTGAGTTAACTTGAGGATGTTTCTTTAATGTCTTTGCAACTGCCTTTACAAGTAAAGCAGTCATAGTCACTCCATTCTGTTTTACCTTTTTGTAGAAATTATCTAATTTATCTGTATTAATAGAATATCCTACCCTAAAACATGGCACATCTAAACTAGATTCCATATTCTTATTAACCGCTTTTTGAAGAGTATTAAATTGAACTGTTTCTCCAGGATCACCAAAACTATTTCCTGAAGTTTCTGGTTTATTTTCAACTCCCAAATTTGTACCAGGAATACTTGCAGGAGAATCACCTTGACCTATCCATGGTATGGAGACAGGTTGGCCATTAGCTTTTAAAATATCATCGGCTTGAATCCTTCCATGAGGGCCAGATCCATGAACCTTTGCTAAATCAACACCCATTTGAGAGGCAAGTTTTTTAGCTCTTGGCGATGCAATTATCCTCGAAGAAACATTACTTGTAGCAGCATTAATTTGATCGGTATTAAAAGATGGGGCTGCCTTTTCACTTATTAATACGACTTCTTTTTCTTGTTTTTCAACAATTTCACTTTGAACCACAGGTTTTTCTTCAGTTTTGTCGCTTACCAATTCAAGTTGAGCCGAACTAGAAACATCGGGTTGATTTCCTTTATTTTGTTCTTGAACAGAAGCTATCTCATCTTCATTTTCTACAATAAGGCCGATAGTCTCTCCTACTGGTGCAGTGCTACCAGCAGGCATTAAAACTGCTGCAAGATATCCATCTTGAAATGATTCAACATCCATATCTGCCTTGTCAGATTCAACAACCAAGACAGATTCACCTCTTTCAACTTTATCTCCTGGATTTTTCAACCATTCCACAATTTTGCCCTCCGTCATAGTAGAGCTCAAGGCAGGCATGAATATTTCGTGAGACATAAGAAAATTGTATTTGCATAAGTTTCAAGGGATTTCTACCAAACTTCCTAAAGTTTTTATGATTAAAAGAACCCTTTAAACTCTTGTTTTAATTATACGAAATCATGTTCACAGTGGGAACTCTTAAAACTTAAGAAAGTAATAATTTTGATCGATTAGAATTTAAGACTTTTCGAAATTAAGATTTACTTATATTTATCAAAAATACTAAATATTCTCTTTAATTATTATCTATAGATTGAATAACTCCATCTTTAACCGTAATCGAGACTTGCATTTTTTCAATAAGATTGTCTCCCACAGTGACATCACAGAAACTATCCACTTGCCCTTGATCAACAATTTCGTCCATTTTTAATTCGCGAACTTGACTCTGTTGTTGAAGTAGATTTCTTTTTTGTTCTTCAATTTCATTTCGTTTTGCTGCAACTTGTTGTTGCACCTGACTAACCTGTTCTTGAACCCTTGGATCTAGAGGATTGACCGATTGGGATCTTATATTATTTACTATTTGCTGCCCTTCCTGCTCCAGTTGCAATAATTGCTGATCAATGTTTGAGATTGCTTTACTTAATTCTTTTTCAGCATCTTCCTTCCAAGTTGGTGTAACTACAGCTTTAATTGCTATTGAACGCTTTATAGATATTGAGTTTTTTGTTTCCATAAAAAATTAAATTACCTTTTCAATATAGATAGAACAAATCAAATTTTCTTACTAAATTTGTTTTCATACATATTTTCTATTTGTAATGAATACTTTATTTCTATTTCTTTTCTTTTTTGTTTAAGGGTTTGCGTTAACAACCCATTTTCTAGAGTAAAGGCATCAACAAAATAACAATCCAATATTTGTTCTTCTGATCTTGCTCCTAATCGACTTTTAAGCAAATTATTAATTTGTGATTTAAAAAATGTACCAATATTTTTATTCAGGTTTAATTTTGAAAGGTCTTCTTTCAAAAACTTGCTTTTAACCAATTCGACATTAGGAACTACAAGGGCTGTTAAACATTTCTTATCTTGTCCTACTAGTTGAATCTGATTAATAAATTCAGAACTAAGGATTTCTGTCTCTAGCGGATTCGGTTCTATATTTTCACCACTTGATAGGACTATTGTATCCTTGGCTCTTCCTGTTATAAAGAGAGAACCATTTGGTATTAGAAAACCTAAATCACCAGTATCAAACCAACCATCCTTGGATAAAACATCATTTGTAGCTATTTCATTATTAAGATAACCTTTCATTACTTGAGGTCCCCTAACAAGAATTTTTCCGACTTCTCTGAACTTCAAAATCTTTTTTTTATCATCATTCACTATTTTGATTTCAGTAAATGCTAAAGGCTGACCAGATGATCCTCTAACATTTAATTCTCTTCTCCTACAAGTTAATACTGGACTAGTTTCTGTGAGTCCATATCCCACCAAAACATCTACACCTAACGATTCAAAAAAAAGATCTACATGTTCTGGCAATGCACCTCCACCATTAATGGGGAATTTCAGTTTTTCTCCGCATAGTTGTCTAAGAATATTCGGCCATAAAAAAATAGTAGACAATTTATGTAAAGGATATCGACTAATAACACAACCCAGTAAGGGGATTTTTGATTTAAAAGTTATTTGATTTATATCTATATTTCTTATCTTTCTAAGACTTCTTTTGAAAACCGAACTATTACTTATCAAAAACTTGATAAGTTTTTGCTTTTTGGAAGGCATTTTTTTCAAAGCCTGAAAAAAACCATCATGTATTGCTTCCCATAGTCTAGGTACAGTAGCCATGACAACAGGTTTTATTTTTGTAATATCATCTTTAAGAAATTTTGGAATTGTATAGTATTGAGAACAACCGCATGAAAAAAAGAAGTATTCAGCACTTCTCTCATAAGAATGCCAGATAGGCAAAACGCTTAATACAGAGGTCCCTGGTTCTGGATCAGCGATATAGGCTAAATTGATGATTTGATGTAAAAAATTTGCATGAGTCAAAGGCACACCTTTAGGTTTTCCTGTCGTCCCAGAAGTGTAAAGAATAGTAGCGACGTCATCGATTTTTGGATTAAATTTTTCAAGATTATTTTTTTGTGAATTTTCTTTTTCTACTGAACTTATGAATGTACTCCAACTTATTAAACTTTCAAATTGTTCATCTTCTAAGTTGATTATAAATTTCAGTCTTTTTTTTAATTCTTCTTTGTTGTTTAACTTGAGCCAAATTTCCTTAGATTGAACTATTAGTCCTACTGAATTGGAGTGCCCAATAATATAGTTTAATTCTACTGAAGGAGAATTAATACCTCTCACTGCATTTATAGCTCCTAAACGCATTAAGCCTTGATCTACTGCTAGCCATCTTGGAGAATTTTCAGATATTACAGTAACTACATCCCCCTTTTTTAAACCATAATTTTCAAAAGAAAAAGAGACTTTAGTTATTAAATCAGCCAGCTCAGAATAAGAAAATTTTTCTTTGTATTTCCCTCTTAAATCGCAAACAGCTAAAGCATCACCACATTTAAATTTTAATTTTTCCCAAATTTGATCTACATGATCAAGGTTCTTAATAAAATCTCTATTTTTGGCAAATTTATTTTTTTTTGAAAGAGGTTTGGCTGCAGGCCAATACGCTAAATCACCCATATTAAATTGATTTTGAAATTTTAATTTCTATTTTGATATAAAATCAAAATTAAATTCTTCCTCGATGGTTTTTTTAACAATTCTCTTGACTTCTTGAATATTTAAATTTTTGTTGTAATCAATCATATTTGCCATAAGACAATTTTCTATTCCGCAAGGAACAATTTTATTAAAGTTTTCTAATTCGCAATCAATATTGATTGAAAATCCATTTATCGTAATCCATCTTTTACACCCAATTCCAATTGATGCGATTTTCTTATTACCTATCCAAACCCCAGTAAACCCTTTTCTAGAATGACAATTTATGTTAAAAACTCCAAGGATTTTTATAATGATTTCTTCAATTTTTCTTAAGTACCAATTTAAATCTTTATTAAAATTTTTCAAATCTAAAACCAAATACGTTACTAATTGTCCTGGCATATGACAAGTTACCTCACCACCTCTATCAATCTTAAAAACATCATATTTAGCTTCATTCAAAGAAAATAGTAAATTATCATAATTGGATCCTCTCCCCAATGTATAACAAAGTTGATGCTCCCCTATCCAAATAAAATCAGGGTTAGAATTATCTAAAATCAATGCCTCCTGATAAATTTTTTGTAATTTATAAACATCATTAAAAGAAGAAATATTATCAGGTTGTTTAATTATTGCTGTTCTATTATCCATATTTAAGTAGATTTAGATAGTAAGTAAATATTTTTAGATTTGTTATGAAAATTTTAATTCATGGAAAGAATCTTGAGCTCTCTGGAGCATTAAAAGAATATACTGAGGCAAAGATAGAAAAAGCAACGCATCACTATAAGGATATCGTTAAAGAAGCTGATATACACCTTTCAATTGAAAAAAATCCAAGAGTCTCGTTCCAAACTGCAGAAGTTACTATTTTTGCAAATGGTACCGTAATTAGAGCTGAAGAAAAAACTGAAAATTTATACTCAAGCATTGATTTAGTTTCAAATAAACTTTGTAGAAAATTACGCAAATACAAAGAAAGAAACAATAAAACAATTCATAATAAACAATTTAAAAATAAAGATTCTTTACCAATTGAAAGTATGGAATCAAATTTTTTAGATAAAGCTTTATTAAAAAAAGGAAATGAAGCAAGTCTGCCTGAGCCATCTATTAAAAATAAATACTTTGAAATGACTCCAATTTCATCAGACGAAGCAAGAAAACAATTAGATCTAATTGATCATGATTTTTATGTTTTTAGAAACAAGAAAAATAATGAACTTCAAGTTATATATAAGAGGAATCATGGAGGTTATGGACTGATTCAATCTAAATAAGTTTTAAATGCCCAATATTGAATATGAATTAAACGAGAAAATTCATGCGATAATTATTAACCCTTATTTATCATGGGAAGATTTCTGTGTGAATTGCGATTTAATAAGAAAATACAATATCAAAAATATCTCTACTTCACTAAATTATTTAAATGATCTTAAAAGCTGTTTGGGTAATTACAGTGCGGATATAAACGCACTTATTTCTTACCCTTTAGCAGATTTACCAGTTTCATTTATAGAAGAATTAGTTTGTTTTGCAAAAGATAAGGGTGCAAAAGGGATTGAATATATCCCAAACTTTATCAATTTATCCAAAAGAAATTTAGAAACTTTCGCTGCTGAAATTGAGCAAGTTAAATTCTCTGGATTACCAGTTTCAATAATCATAAATAAATCAAAACTACAAGAAGAAGTTTTTATTAATGCGATAGAAATATGTTTGGAATTAGGAATAAAAAATTTTCAATTCGGGGATGGGTTTGGATCTCCTCTTACATCTAATGATGTCCCCGAAATACTAAAAATAACAGGCTCTCAAAATCAAATCAAAGTTGTAGGTGGCATAAAAAAACTGACGCAAGTAATTGATTTGTTTGATATTGGAATTAGTTGCGTGGGAACTTCCAATTTTTGTGAAATTTTTGAGGAAGTTAACTTAATTTAAATGTCTGGTTCTGGTGAGTGCAGACTAAAAGGTCTATGTATTAAAGCTTCTCCATTAGGCGAGAATGATAGATTAATAACTATCCTTACCGATGAGCAAGGGATTGTTAGATTAGCGGTACCTGGTGCTAGGCGTCCTAAAAGTAGTCTTGCCGCAGCTACTCCATTAACATATTTAAGTCTGCAGATTTTTGGGAAAAGAAATCTTAAATCTGTACGTCAAATAAAAATATTAAAAAGCTATTCTGGTCTAGGGAAAAATATTGAATGTCTTGCAGCCGCGCAAGCAATAACTGAATTAACATTTTTATTAGTAGGTAATAATGACAAGCAACAAGACTATTTATCTTGCGTTCTTGCACATCTTGATAGGATTTATTTATATAAAGAACCTCAAGAAGAAGATATTAAAATGCTCTCTATGAGTATTCAATCTTTAATCCATCTATTAGCTATCGGGGGTATTAATTTACCAATTCATCATTGTTGTAAAACTGGAGAACCTATTATTCCACCTATAGGCAATTGGGAATGGAGTTGTTATTTTTTACCAAGTGAAGGGTTTTCATCCAAAGAAGATCCTCAAAGTAATCTAAAAATAAATGCATCTGAAGTTGCTCTATTACAGAGACTTCTTTTCCCAGAATTACCAATAAAATCTAATGGAGAGTTATTGGGACCTAAAAAAGTCTGGCTTAAAATATTATTTATTATTGAGACTTGGATCTCTGCTCAACTAGAGAAAGAATTATCTTCACTAAAAATGTTGAGAGAAATATATAGTTAAAATTTTCATAAATCAAAAATAAATTTAAAAATTATGCTCACAGCGACTCTGACTGTTAACTTTATGAATAGTTAAATCAATTAATGTGGTTCATATTGCCTGGTTGGGTAAAAAATCCCCTTTTTGCGGAAATGTAACTTATGGTAATTCAACTACTAAGGAATTGAAGGCCAGAGGGCATAAAATTAGTTTTATTCATTTCGATAATCCCTCTAGTTCAAATTCATCAAAACCATTATTTCTTGCAAATGATCCTGATGTAAGTCTCCCATATTTAATTAAATCTCAAGTTTATACAATACCCTCGCCAAGGGCAGAAAAAGAGCTAAGGCTATCGTTGGAAAGATTAAAACCCGATATAGTGCATGCAAGCCTAACTTTATCTCCTTTAGACTTTAGACTTCCAGAGCTGTGTAATAAAATTAATGTTCCTCTTATAGGAACATTTCATCCACCATTTGATGCAAAAAATAGAAATCTAACTGCGAGCACTCAACAATTAACCTATCAACTTTATGCTCCATCTTTAGCAAAGTTCGATAAAATAATTGTTTTTTCTGAACCTCAAAAAAATGTTCTTGAGAAATTAGGAGTACCTACAGAAAAACAAATAATTATTCCAAACGGCGTTGATGAAAATATTTGGAAACCGTTTTGCGAAAAAAGTAAAAAATATGATCAGGTAAAAAACAAACTTGGAAATGAAAGAATCTTTTTATATATGGGAAGGATTGCAAATGAGAAAAATATAGAGTCACTTTTACGTTCTTGGCGCCAAACAAAAACTCAAAATTGCAAATTAGTTATTGTTGGGGATGGACCAATGAAGCCAACACTGGAAAATAGTTTTTCTAACCTTGGTAACGAGAAATTAATTTGGTGGGGTTCCGAATTAGATTTAGAAACTAGGATAGCAATAATGCAAATAGCAGAAGTATTTTTCTTACCAAGCTTAGTAGAAGGTTTATCATTATCACTTTTAGAGGCAATGTCTGCTGGTACTGCTTGTGTTGCTACAGATGCCGGAGCTGACGGTGAAGTTTTAGATAACGGAGCAGGAATAGTCATTTCAACTGATAATGTTGCGGCACAATTAAAAACTATAATCCCAATTCTTATAGAACACCCATCATTTACAAAAGATCTTGGAAAGAAAGCTAGAGAACGTATACTGCAGAGATACACAATTACTAAAAATATAAATTCACTTGAAAAAGTTTATATAAACTTAAAAGATAATTGAAAAACCTAACGAAACTCCTTACTTCTATTACTAGCTGAAACTACTGATTCAATTAATGCTGACCTTACACTTTTTTTTTCTAAAACCCTTAAAGCAGAAATAGTTGTTCCACCTGGAGAGGTTACTAAATTTTTAAGCTCAGAAGTAGTAAGTTTATTTTCCTTTATTAGAAAAATAGTCCCTAGTATCATTTCCATAACAAGTTCCTCTGAAATTATTTTTGGTAATCCTCCGCTTAATCCTCCATCACTTAATGCTTCTATAATTAAAGCAATAATTGCAGGACCTGATGAAGTTAAAGCTAAAAATATATCAAGGTAATCTTCATTAAATTCATAAACTTTACTAGTATTTTCAAATAATTTTTTTGTAAATTGTTTCTGATATTCTGAAATTTCTTCTCCCCAAGAAATCCCTGTTAAACCTTTTCCAATAGTTATTGGAATATTTGTAACCACCCTCACACATTTATGATTAGGAAACTTTTGAGCAAGTCTATTAATTGAAACCCCTGCAAGAATAGAAACTAGTAAATTGTCCTTATTTTTTATATGAGGGGCCTCACTAATGTCATTTAATTGTTGGGGTTTTATCGAAAGAAGTTTATATTGACAATCCCAAATTATTTTTGACTCTTTAGAACCTGACCTATAAACGTTTATGTTATGTTTATAATTTTTTTTTATTTTTTCTAAACTTTTTTCTGTATTTACAACACAAAAAACATTCTCTGGCTGAATTAATTTGTTATCTAATAGAGGCGTAACTATAGCACTTGCAATATTTCCAAAACCAATAACCGCAATTTTATCAGTCACAGATTAATCATGAATAAGCACTTAATTTAGAATTACCCCATGCTGGTTCAGGGGTAGTATTTTTGCCCAAACTATATTGTGGTGTGTTTTCTGTAGATACAGAAGAAGGAGAAGCTTCTTCTGGGGAAGAACTAGTTACATTTACACAACTTGGAGCAAAAAGGAAGATACTTTCACCGACTCTCTCTTGATGTCCATCAATTGCATATGTGCCCCCAGCAATAAAATCAACCGCTCTTTGAGCTTGATCAGGATCCATCATAGTTAAATTGAGTATTACAGTTTTTCTTTCTCTTAATGCTTGTATAGCTTGAGGCATCTCATCAAAACTTCTTGGTTCCATTAAGCTTACTTCTGAGGATGAATTTGAGATCCCAGGCATACCAACTACTTTTGATGATCTGTTGTGATTCATAAAATCGAATGGATTTGAATTTGAAAGGGCATTTGCATTCTTTGGATTTTGTTTAAAATTATTAATGTCATTTAATTCATCCTCTGAAGGATAATCCAACTCATCAAAATCATCATCGAGATACTCATCACCTGCAACAACTGCCTTTAATCTAGAAATAAGTGACACCTTTTAAATCCTCTTGAAATTGATTACTAAGGTTTAAGAACCTTAAGTAATAGATTCATTTTTAAAATGAATAAACTACCTATACTTAAATAACGTTAGTTGAACTTTACTGCAAGTTTATAGATAAGATTTTTATAAAAAAATAACTAATTAGGATCTACCTCCAAAAATCAATGATCCTAATCTTAACCAAGTTGATCCAGCGTCAATAGCTTCCTCCCAATCCCCTGACATCCCCATCGAACAATCTGGTAGTTGCAGTGAATCAGCGAGTGCACGACATTTTTTGAACAACCCTGAATTTTCTTTAGAGCTAAGTCCTTTAGGATTGATAGTCATTAAGCCGGTTAATGAAATATTTTTTAACTCTTGAATTTCTCTCCATTTCAAAATTAATAATTCAGGATTAAAGCCTCCTTTAGTAGGGTCATCACTCAACTTAACCTGCAACATTATTGATGGATTTTTCTTCTCTTCACATGAAATATTAGAAATCTTTTGCAACTTTTCAAATGAATCTACTGAATGAATATATGTAAAATTTTGAACTATTTTTCTAATTTTATTACTTTGTATTCTTCCAATAAAGTGCCAATTTATTTGTTTAAGATCTTTTAAGGTTAATTGTTTTTCAAACGCCTCTTGAACTTTACTTTCACCAAAATCGTTCTGACCTATATTTTGAATAGTCTTGATTTCTTGACTTTTAAATCCTTTACTTACAGCAAGAATATTTACATTTGATGGTATTTTATTTTTTATTTTTAAATAATTTGCAGGGTTCACCTTTTATAAGAAAGTTTGCGTAAATAAATTCTCCCATTTAGATAACTCTTCAGATCCTTTTCTTCTAGCTTTTTGAAGGTTTAATTCAGCCTGATTACGGGCATCTAAATAGGGTATAACTTCAAAAAAAACTTCTCTCTGTCGAACTTCTACCAAGAAAAACATTTTTTGAGCGTATAAAGTCGCATAAATATCTCTCCCATCATTTCCAGGAGAAACTTGGTATAACATGCCAAATGTTGGATGGTTTAAATAACGCTCAGAACTCAAACCTTAAATATTTTGTTATTTATAATGCACCATACAGTTTTCTAAGAAAAATTGCTATGCAAATAAAACAAATCGATAATGTATTAACAATTACATTAAGAGATTTTGAGGGATAAAGAGTTCTAAATCTATTGGTTTTTATAATAATTTTTTTCTTTGAAAGTAATGATTCTGCTCCATGATCAATTCTCAAAAATATATTTTGAAATAGCCTTTCCACTAATACTAATAAAACATTAAAGGATTTCTTTAGTCCTAAATTTCGAAAATTAATTGATCTAACTGACACAGATTTAATGATATTTTGAAGTTCTTCCTGAACTAGAGGAATGAAACGTAATGCAATTAACAATTGAAAAAGCCACTTACTAATTGGCAATCCAATCTTTCTTAATGGATACAAAAACCAACTTAATCCCCATACAATGTCTTCCTGCAATGTGGTTAAAAGCATCAAATTCACACTATGAATAACGGTAAATATCAAAGTGGAGGTTTTTATTCCTAGTTCAAGGGCTTTTCTTGATAAATTGTAGGGACCAAAATTAATAATCCATATTTTCTGCGAAGGAATTTGCAAAATATTCCATTCTTTTTGGCTTTCCAGTACTGCTTGCAACTCATTAGGATTTCTTAAATAGCCATCAAGAGATTGAATATCTGACGAGGCAAGAATCGATATACATCCAATTAATAGCGACAAACATGAAAGGAAAAATAATGATCGCCACCATACTCTAGATGGCAATAAACTTAAAAAAGTAATTAATAGTAAAAAACCGACTAAACTCAATCTCCATATTGGACCTGCCCAAATTGGAGTAATTAAAAATATCATTACCATAATTATTTTTAATCTACTATCTATAATTCTTAGCCAACTTCTATTACCATGAACGTATTGACCAACAGAAAATTTGGTAAGCAAATTCATTAATCTTTTTGAATTAACTCAATATTTTCTCTTTCGACTTCTTTATTTAAAGCTCTTTGCTGTTTTCCTCTCCATAGTAAAATGAGGGGTGTCCCTTCAAAGCCTAAATTTACTCTAATTTGTTTTTCAATATATCTTCTATAAGTTATTCCGAACAATTTAGGGTCATTTACGAAAAGAGTAAAAGTGGGAGGTTTTTCCTTTACTTGGGTACCGTAATAAAGCCTACCTTGCTTGCCACTTCTTTTCGTTGGAGGACTTTTCCAACTGATTGATTCTTTAAGTACTTCATTAACTACAGATGTTGTAACTCTTCTTCTATGTTGATTTACAGCATTAAGAGCATGCTCAAAAATATTATCAACTCTTTGTCCAGTTAGGGCAGATATAAAAATCATTTTTGACCAGTGTAAAAAATAAAGTTTAGATCTAAGTTCTTTTTCTACTTGATAAATTGTTGAACTATTTTTTTCTACAAGATCCCATTTATTAACAACAATTATACAAGCTCTGCCTTGTTCTTCTATGCGCCCAGCCAGCTTCTGGTCTTGATCAGTTACTCCATCTATAGCATCAATAACTAAAACACAAACATCACTTCTATCTATCGATTTAAAAGCCCTATTAATACCAAAGAATTCGGTACCATATTTAACATTTTTCTTTCTTCTAATCCCTGCAGTATCAATAATTTTCCAATGATTATCACCTTTTTTAATAAGCGTATCTATTGAATCAGTTGTCGTTCCACTAATATCACTAACTATTGCTCTTTTTTCTCCACAGATTGAATTTAACAAACTAGATTTACCAACATTAGGTCTACCAATAATTGACATCATTATCTTTTCTTCATCCTCCTGGATATTATTTTCAGGTAGTTCGCCAATAACGAGATCTAAAAGATCTCCAGTACCTGAACCATGAATAGCCGAAACAGGGTTAGGTTCGCCCAATCCTAATTTCCAGAACTCCGAAGCTAGGGATATTCCTAGAGTAGTCGATTCGCATTTATTAACAGCAACAATTGTTTTACAGCTTGAGTTCCTTAACCATTTTGCTATTGATAAATCACCATCAGTAACGCCTTGATTCCCATCTACCACAAGTAACGCGAGTGAAGCCTCTTCTAGAGCTAAGAAAACTTGTGTCCTTATCTCTGGGAGAAATTCACTATCATCATCAAAAACTAAACCTCCAGTATCAACTATTTGAAATTCCTTACCTCCCCATGAAGCATTCTGATAAGTTCTATCTCTTGTAACACCAGGCTTATCAAATACTATTGCATCATTACTTTGGCAAAGACGATTAACTAAGGTAGATTTCCCAACGTTAGGTCTTCCGATAATTGCTATTGTAGGAAGAGTCAATTCTTCTCTCCAAAGAAAGTAGTATCCACTACAACTATACCTTTAATAGAATCATTTACCTTTTTCAAAAAAACTTATTTAATTTCTGGATCGCCAAAATGTCCTTTAACTGGATTAATTGGGGGTGAACTAAGAGTTGGCATTAATGCACTATCTTTTAAAAAACAATCATTTTCAATCGCCCAATAAATCAACCAATTTACTGCCGTCGCTCTTCTAGTTCTTCTTGGATAGAGTTCATTAACCTTATAACCTTTAAAATTAAGAAAATTTTTTAATCCCTGTTTATATTCTTTTGGAATTGATCGAGTCAAATGTATTGAGGCTGGTCGCTCTGAAATGATTTGAGGAGCTTTTTCAAATTTTTCTGACCAATAAGAAGGAGTTAATGCGCTATAAACCCAATTATTCAAAGATGTTTCTCTAGTATAAAAAAGTCTTTCCCAAACCAATTCACAAACAAAAACATCACTAACCTTATCTTCAAGAACAAGAAATAATAGATCCTTACATATTGGCCATCTAAAATGATTCCCAACGAATTTATCTTTTTTTTGCATTAATCAAACCTTATCAAAATCAAAGAAAAATAAGGCATAAAATCCTTTTTATATTGAGCAGCACATTGAATAATTTGATCAGGCATACCAATACTTAAAGCTATTAATGCTGTATCGATGATATCCTCTTTTTTTAAAATATCCCTGACTAAATTCCATCTTTTGCCAACTTTCATAATAGCCAAGACCGTTTTATTCCCTTTACTTTCTCTAATTAGGAATGTTAATTCTGATTTTGAAGAAGGACATTCTTTGATGATCAAAGTCTCGCCTTTTTTAACTAAATCAAAATCATTCAAAGCTGCTGCAGCTGAAACAGAAGAAATACCGGGGATTGTTTTGGTAATGATTTCTGGATAATCATGCTTTATTATCCTTAAAATATTAGAAGAACTTGCAAATAGTGAAGTATCTCCAAGACAAAGTAAAACAACCGATTCGCCATTTTGTATAAATTTCACAATTTTTTCTACAGCATTAGACCATATTTCATCTGGATCAAAATCCTTCCTACCCATTGGAAAGATAATAGGGATACTTTTTTTAAATTTGGTGTATTTCTTGACTATTTCCGCAGCGAAACTCTTTTTATTATCATCTGATACTGGAAAAACTATAACTTCCGCTTTTTTTATTTCATCCACAGCAGCAATTGTTAAAAGCGATGGATCTCCAGGGCCTACACCAACGATGGTGAATGTTGGTAAATCAGTTTTATATTGATTAAGTAAACTTAAGAACTTGTTTATTATCATTATTTATTTTATTAACTTTAGCTATGTACCCTTGGCAATGAAAAAGTATCAGCTAGTATTGATGACTCAATTTCAGACAATTCCTCTAACCTTTTAAAAGTTTGATTTTTAGAGAATTTAGTTTGCGCTAGTTTCCAGTAAACTCCAAAATGTCTTGCCTCACTCTCAAGCAGAGACTCATAAAGGGATTTAAACGATTTATCTTCAGAATTCAGAGCAAGCAAGCTTAATCTTTCATGACTTCTTGCTTCAATAAGTCCTGCTATTAAGAAACTATCAAGCATTCTATTGGGCTCTTCCTTTCTTATATTCTTGGACAATTCAGCTCCATATGGAGGAGGTTTTAAGGAGTCAAGAGAATGTCCAAGATCCTTTAAGAAATAAAGTATTTTTTCAAAATGCTCTAATTCCTCTCTCGCTATTGGACTTAGAACTTCTGCCAGATTTGGTTCTGATGGATATCTAAACATCAATTGAATAGCTACACCTGCTGCTTTTCTTTCACAATGAGCATGGTCAATAAGAATATCAATTGGATTGGATAATGCGAGTTTGATCCACTCATCTGAGGTAAATGACGATAAATATTTAATATGAGAAGTGGGTCTTTTAAAATCGACTAGCATTTAATCCTTACTAATTAAATATCCAATGATTCCTTCGAGAGCTAAGGAATAACTTGATATGCCAAATCCACTTATAATTCCTATAGCTTTATCTGTAAGAAAAGATTCTTTACGAAAATCTTCTCTACTGAAAATATTTGAAATATGTAACTCTACGAACGGAATTTTTGATCCAATTAAAGCATCACGAATAGAAATCGAGGTATGAGTAAAAGCGCCAGCGTTTATAAGAATACCTTGGATGCTTTTTACAGAATCCTGAATTTTATCCACTATTTCTCCTTCGTGATTACTTTGAAAACATTCAAGATTAATACTTTTTTCTTTAGCAACTTTAGTTAAATCTTTTTCTATATCACTCAATGTTTTATTACCATATATTTCAGGTTCTCTAGTGCCCAAAAGATTTAGATTTGGTCCATTTATCAATAAAATATTCATCATCAATAAAGTCTTTTCTTTACAAATGCTATCTAGAAAGAAACAAAAAAACCAAAACAATTTCACACAAAGTGTCCATTAACTGATAAGTTCAAATAGTGGGGGTCGGTGCCCGAGTGGTTAAAGGGGGCGGACTGTAAATCCGCTGGCTCTGCCTACGTTGGTTCAAATCCAACCCGGCCCACTTTAAAATTGCCCTTGTAGCTCAGCGGTAGAGCACTCCCTTGGTAAGGGAGAGGTCATGAGTTCAATCCTCGTCAAGGGCATCGCCCAAAGCCTCTCTACCACTACGATCCTAGAGAATTTGTAAGAAGTCGTTAATAGCTCGATATATACAGATATATCAGGACTATATGCATTTCACTCTAATTTCTGCTCTAATTGTGGTAATTTAAATTATTTGAAATGGCTATCAATATAGATTCATTTCTAATTAAAGAAGTCCCTATACAATGAAGATTATTTTCGATATTGGAAGTAATAATGGTGATGACATCCCATATTATTTACACATAGCTGATAAGGTTATCGCCATAGAGGCAAATCCAAAATTATGTGAAGTAATATCTAAAAGATTTAAAACTGAAATACAAAATAAAAGATTATTTATTGAAAATTCAGCTATTTCAGACTTAAATCAAAAAACTATCGATTTTTATATTAATAAAAAGCATCATGTCAAATCTTCTATATTTGCTCCAAAGTGTTTTAATAATTGGGAAAAGGTAATAGTAAAGACAATTACTTGCAAAGAACTTCTTAAAAAATATGGGGAGCCTTATTACATAAAGATTGATATTGAGGGTGCTGATAAAATATTTCTTGAGCAATTGTTAGAGTCTAAATTTAAACCTAGATTTATCTCTGCTGAATGTCATAAGTTAGAAATTTTCTCAATATTGTCTGAAAAGCTTGAATATAAAAGTTTTAAACTTGTTGAAGGTCATAAAGTAAATAAAATCTACAAAAAAAAGAAACTTTTCTCAAAAAGTGCAAATAAAATTATCAACTATTCTTTTCCTAAGCATTCAGCAGGTCCCTTCGGCAACGATATAAATGGCGATTGGGTTGATAAAGATTCGTTATTGAGATTATTAGCCTTGAAAAGACTTGGTTGGAAAGACATACATGCAACCGCAGATAATGAAGCAAAAGAACTTTCTCTTTTACAATTTTTCCTTGAAACAAATTTAATAACACTAAAAGAAGTTCTTAAATTTTTCTTTTTAAAGATTAAAAAACCTTTGAAAAAATAAAAACTTTAAAAATTTAGTTGAAGATATTATTGATAGATTTTGAAGCAAACAAAATTTCTATCTTCAATTTTTTTGCTTATGAAATAACTAAGCCTCAAGGCTGTTTTAGAATGTCTTTCAATGTTTTTTCTATAGCTAGTAAATTCATAGGTATAAGAACCATAACTATTCATATGGATTAAAACTGTATGACCCGTTTTTTTTTCGGCATACTTTTTTGAAAATTAGGCAAGATAAATATTAATATCCTAAGTAATTAAAAATTGAAATAGATATTATTTTGAATTATTATTAAACGGGAAATTTATATAAATTTGATGAAAATAGTTGGAATTTCTCTTGTAAAGAATGAAGATCTTTTTATTAATAAAGTCATATCTAATATATTAGATTTTTGTGATGAAATAATAGTTTTAGATAATTTTTCTAAAGATAATACAATTGAAGAAATAGAGAAGATAAATTCTAAAAAAATAAAAATTTATAAAGTTCAATCACCTCATCAAACAAATGTATTTCTTGAAAAATATTACTCTACTAATACTTGGGTTTTTGGAGTCGATGGCGATGAATTATATGATCCAATTGGATTGAAAACTTTTAAAAAAGAATTACTCAATAAAAAATGGAATGATTATTGGCATATCAAGGCTGCTCAAATTAATGTTTTTAAAATTGAATCTCAAATAGCTTCTGGATGGAGCAATGAGTATGGCTGCAGAGGAAGTGGAAAGTTCTATAACTTTCAAAAAATAAAACAAAAATATAAACCATTTAAAGGTGAAAGATTACATGGGTTTAATAAGAATGCCATTTTTGAAGAAAGCCTATTATTGAAAAAGAAATATTTTAATGAAGAAAATTTTCGTTTTTTACATTTATGTTTTATGAATAGAAGTTCTATGAATAAAAATAAATTCATGATCACCTCTCGGAGACCTAGCAGATGGTGGAATAGACGAAATGATAAATATATAGACTATAAAATTGGTCAGGAGGTTAAAGTTCAAATATCAAATTTTTTCTAAACTTTATTCGAAAGTAATCTTTGGAGGAGATTGAATTTAAAATTTTAATAATTTAAATAGTTTCAATTTTTTCTTTTTTTGTATACGATTTTGCGATTTTCTCATCTAGTTCATTTGGGTCTTACATAGACAGGTTTTAAACGATATAACCCTACTATATACTTAAGATATAGAGAATAGCTATAATAAAAGTCTTTCTATGACTGGGATAGTGTAGCTTTAATGGGGAGGACTTACCCACTTATTTATGTAAAATAGTAAGCCTTATTTATAAAGAATAAAAAGCCTAGATTGATTTGTATAACTTGGATAATGCCATTAAATACTGATATATCCCATTCACTCTAGTTTCTACTCTAATTGGTTAATATTTTGTAATAATAAAGCTATAAACCTAGTCATAGCAATAGTTCTTAGAAGATATATTTTCCCTTGGTAAGGGAGAGGTCTCGGGTTCAAGTCCCGACGAGGGCACTCGCGGGATAGCTTGGTATCAGTGAGATTACCACTATCGCACAAAGAAATTATTCAGAAATCCAGCGGTTAATTATTGTCCCTTCATAAATATGACCCGATGCTTCAACTATTGGTTTAGTTTCTGGATTAACAAAGATGTCGTAACAAGTATTTACTGGTCCTTGAAACATAACGGTTGCTCTTTTTGGGTCTTCAAGTGATTTGCCAATATAAAAGGTTTTTACTCCCATCTCTTTAAACATGGCCTGTTGTTCAGGAGCATTCATATGAGCCTCATATTCCTCAAAAGTATTGCTTAATTTGAAATCTAAAACAGTTGTTTCAATTGTCATAAAAAAGGAGCTAATTGCTCCTTAATTTTAGATCGACTGTCAAGCGCATTTAATAAAGCGGTACAAGTAATAAGCGTTTGATTTACTCAACAAGTTCAAGATTATAAACTGTATCAACGCAGTTATTATCAATATCCCATTGTTTTAATTCTGGTTGTTCAAGCATTGCACTAAACTTCTCTAAATCAGAACAGTTCATAAGAATCATTGCTTTATGTTCATTTACTTTGATAATTTCTAGCTCAGAACAAAAAATGTATCCTTGTTCTTTATCAACTTTTTTTACCATCATTTCAAATTCAGAAAAAGGACAACCAAAGGTCGAAACAACTAATGTATTTGGCATAAAAAAAAGGAGCTAATTGCCCCTTATTTTAGTTCGACTGTCAAACATATTTCATTAGAGTCTGCTGTAACCTAATTTTGACTGAAAAACCTTAAAGGGAACACCAGTTCCTTTCATTACTTCTAAACACTTATCCCCAACTGTTCCATATACTTCAACAGTAAAATCATCCGCAAGTTTTGGATGCTCTTGTAAATATTCACCAATTGCTGGATTAGCCAAGTGCGCGATAAATGCTTCATCGTTTTTATAAGCCTCAGACCACACAAATATCAGAGGATTTTCTGGATCCTGATCAAAAGTATGATGTAGCATTCCTGGCTCAGCAGCCTCAACGGCTTTATCTGTTTTATCCGCAAGTTCTAAATACTCAGAAACTTTATCTTCTTTTACCGTGATTTTCGCTAAAAGAATAAAGGGGGTATCAGCTCCAAAATTTGTCATAAATAAAAAGTAACCTATGTATATTTTATATGTAACTTACGAAAAAAGAGCTTAAAAAGCCCCTTTATCGATCGACTATTAATTTCTAATAAGTATTAGCTAATCCCATAAAGACAAATCTGAATTGCCAGTCGATCTCTGCATCCAATGAATTTTCCAAATCCCCTCAATTTTTTTGAAGATAGAAGTGACTGTTGGCAAATCATCATTAGGAGTTCCTTTATAAGAGAATTTTGCCCCAAGTGTAAAAACACACATTGCTACATCAGAAGAGAGAAATTCAAACTTATGAATTTTTGTAATTTCCGCTTTTTCCTGAACCACATCGCCAGAACTCATCATTTCCTCGAATCCCTTTGCACTTATTGGATTCCCACTAGGCCTTATAAATAGAAAATCTGAAGTAGCGTTATTCACAAAAAATGAGCCCATTTTTTCTGGCGTAGCTAGCTCATACAACATTGACTCAATTGTTTCTCTATCAGTCATAAAAAAATGGGCGCGTTACTATTCAACCTACTTCGAATTTGTAAAGGAAAAATTAATTTATTTTGAATTCCTAAATAAAAAAAGGAGCTATTTGCCCCTTATTGTAGACCGACTATCAATCAATAAAATTATCCAATAGCAGTAATATCATTTGCAAAAAGTGGACTGAAGATAAGTTGCAGCACTCCCTAGAAATAATTTGACAGCAACAGATCATCCATTTAAATTTATCTTGCACACTTCAGAACTACAGTGCTGCGGGCAGTCTTGATTGGTCCAACCCGGCCCACTTTAAAATTGCCCTTGTAGATCAGCGGTAGAGCACTCCCTCATCTAGGGAGTGGTTAATCTCTTTAATCCTTTGACATGAATTTACTTCTGATCTTTCAGAAGCAAAATAGTGCGATAACTAGTGCATTATTGACAATTAATCTAAAATAAGGGGCAATTAGCTTCTTTTTTTTATGGAATCATTTACTAAAAATCTTTTAAGGATCTCAATATCAGGAGCCTTGTTAACCATTCCTATAACTGGCATATTTCTGGCGACTGAATATTTTGCATTTAAAAAAGATATGAATAATTATGTCTCTGACTTATATGAATCTTATCCTGAGGCGATTAAGTTTTTTCCATCAATAAAAGTAGCTAAATATTCCCCATTAACAGCTTTGTATTTAACTAAGTCCACTTCAAAAATCTTTGAAGTAAATGAGTATCTTGAGTTGAAAGACACCATATCAGATTTTACTAATTTCCTTAAAGAAAAATATTCTGAATATGAGAAAACATATTTAGGACTTTAATGACTAAATGAAAAGCTTACCACTTACATCTATTGATAAAATTAAAAAAGCAGAAACTATATTCTTAACGATATTATTTAGAGATTTTAATCAGAATTTAAAGTTAGGGACTCGCATTTTGAAGAAAAGAAAGAGAATATAAAGAAAAAAGGTAATTCCAATGGAATCAACCAAAATCCCAGAAAGGATTATTAAAAAACAACTTAAAAAGGGAGTTATTAAGAAACAGCTTAAAAAGGTTGATAAAGCAATTGTTGAAATTGCGGAAATGAAATTTGAAAATTATGAAGAAAAAGAAGAAAAACTAGACGCTCTTGTTTTTTTAAAGAATCAAATATTGACGAAAGCTAGGGAATTACTATGAACGGAAGACTAGACAAGGTTGCTATGACCAACAAACTAATGCAACTCAAGAGAGAACTTCACTACAAATGCGCGATTGGGGAAAAGGGAAAATGGGAATGTATAGGAGCAAACGATTATCTCAACAGAGTGTTTGATGTATTAGATGAGTTTTGGCAGTAAATACTAAACAAAAAAAAGCATTGATATAGCGACTTGTTGGGCTACTAAAAGAATTTCTGTTATGGATAATCTAGAAAGATATGAAGACAGTTATGCAATAGCAGAAGAATTTAGAGAGTGGATACTACATGTAGGAGAAAAGAATGAAAATTTAAGAGATTCTTTTTTAAACTTACCAAAGGAATTAAAAGAATTATTAGACCAAAAAGTCAACGATTAAATGAAACGCTTAGCTTTATTTATTGTTTTCCCACTTATATTTGGTTTTGGAAACGATAAAGCAAGATTATGCGAAGACCTTAAATTTGTAATAAATAAATCAAAAAATGATTATCAGCAAAAAATATCATTTGCAAAACAAAGCAAAGAATTTGCTAATGATAAAATTACCAAAATTTATGCAATAGAAACAAAATGGGAGGATCTTTTTGATAGTCCTTATGAAATAGAAAGCTTATGTAATGAATATTTCTTAATAAAAGAATTTGATATTGATTTATCTAGTGAATGTTATTTGTTTGAAACTATCTTAAAAAGTGGAAATTATAGTGATGGTGATTTTGATTTCATGGCAGAAGAAAGAAGACAAAATGCTCAAGCTATCAAAGAAGAATTTAAAGCCAAATATGATCCAATTAATGAACAAGCAAAAAAAGATTTTTTATCAGAACAAAAAGAAATGCAGAAAATATATCGAAGGAAAAAATGCAATAAAGTCACATATAGTTTTTAAATGAAACGCTTACTACTGGCAGCTAAATTAAATAGGATTGAAAGTCGATCTAAATCTAAATTTAAAGATAAATTAAATGCTTTTTAAATTATCGTTTTTAGATTGAAATTATATTATCCAATTTTAGTTATGGCTTACTATCACGTTCATGGATTAATTCCTGATGGAATTTCTCAAGCTGAAGGTTACAAAATGTTTGAGCAATATATTGCTTCCGGTGCACCAATGGATAACTTTGAAGGATTTGAATTGATAAGTAGACTTCATGCTCCTGAAACCGGAGAAGTTTTTGTGACTTTCAAAGCTGATAATCACTTGGCAATATCTGAACATTTCGGAGTGTGGAGAGCAAAATTTGGCCTCGAATGGAATATCACTGCTGTTTTAAATGATGAAGAAGTCATTCAAAGAAATAAGCAGGTTGCGGATGCTGTTGCTGCGATGGGATAATTTAATTGATTGACAGTCGATCTATATTGAAGGGATAAAATCCTCTTTTTACATTATTTATGTTGAGAAAAAAAGAAAAACAAACTTTAACAAGACTCTTCCTTTTAGGAGTTGGTGCTCCAATTGGACTTGATCGCTTTTACGAAGGAGATGTAACTGGTGGATTCTTAGCAATTTTGGGTTTTCTTGTCGCTTTGATAACAGTAGTAGGTTTGTTAGTTTGGATCTTTCCTTTTATTTCCAAAACTTTTCGTTTGCTAAGAGAATTTGAAGATGCGGAAGATTGAATGAAACGCTTACTACTTCCACTCCTAGCTACTCTCCCTTTAGCTACTGCTGTTGAAGCAAATCTTTTTCAAAAAGAACCTACTTATAAACAAATAGTCTCTCAATGCAAAAGACCAGGTTTGAAATATGCAGAATATAACGAAATTGGGATGACCCAATTTGCAAAAAATTACTTGGATCTTTGCATAAAGAAAGAAGCACAAAAAGTTTTACAGGCAAAATACAATAAATGTCTCAAAAAAAATAATGCTACTTTTTGCCAACTAACAACAAAGCTTGATCCATAAATGAAACGCATACTATTTGCACCGTTAATATTGCTTTTAACTGAAATTTCATTTGCAAAAGAGAAGCTGAATTATACAGTTACCTCTGATTCTCAGATACAAAACGTAAAAGGGAGTTTTGAAGCTATTGGAAATGTAGTTATTAAAAGAATTAATAATAATTTTGAAGCTTCCTCAAATAAGCTTTCTTACGATAAAGAAGCTAAAACTTTAAAGCTAGTTGGAAATGTAGTCGTTAAAAATTTAGAGTCTGATGAGGGTTTATCTATCCAGGAATCTTATGGTGATGAATTGACTATATTTACTGATACAGGACTTTATGAATTCAAATCTAAAACTAGTAATAGAGTAAAAACAAAACTTAAATTTTAAATGAAACGATTATTTCTCTTATCTCCAAAAATTAGTAATTGAAGTTTGATCTAAAATAAGGGCAATTAGCTTCTTTTTTTTTTTAATATGTTTATATAAATTCCTTAAGTTTATGCGTTCACTTTTATTATTGCCTTTGCTTTTAGGTTTTTCATTTCCAGCGAATGCAAAGTCAGAGACTTATTATATTGATGTTTCAGCAGAAAGTATAGAAAACTATATTCTTAGTGGTAAAGATAAAAATGGATCTGTAAGTGGGAATGATCCTACAGTTACTGTTAATAAAGGAGATACTATTGTTTTTAATGTTGATGCGTTTAGTCATCCGTTTTATATAAAGACTGAATTTTCTCGTGGAGGCGGTGATCAAGTAACCAAAGGGACATTATCAGGTACCCCTGGAACTCAAGATGGAAAACTATCATGGAACACAACGGGTGTATCAGCTGGGAAATACTATTATGTTTGTTCTCCTCATGCACCTTTTGGGATGGGAGGCTCAATTATTGTTGAATAAATAAATGAAACGCTTACTACTCCCATTACTAGCTGCCCTCGCTTTACCAACTGCTGTTAATGCTGAAATATCAGATGAATTACATAAAAAATGTTTAGAAGCACGAGATTATGCAGGATGTGTGAAAACTAATAAAAAACTATCTCATAAAAAAGATAAGGAAATATCAGGGATTGGAATAAGGCTTTTTCTCAATAGTGACACTGCTGAATTAACTATTCAATCTGTAATAAATGATTCACCTGCTGCTTCAGCTGACATTAAACCAAATGATGTAATCATAAAAATAGATGGCAAATCAACTAAAGGAATGGGTATAAATGAAGCTGTTTCTCTCATAAAAGGACCAAAAGATAAGCCAATTAAATTAGTTTTATCAAGAATTAATGAGGCAGGTAAAAAGGAAAAAATAAATGTTCGATTAGTAAGAGATACTTTTAAAGTCTCAACAAAAGACTATTTATATGAAGGTGATTTAAGGAGGCAATTAGAGTTTTTCTTTCCAGAAAATATAAAACAGATTTTTCCAGAAAATGATTCCTCGTCAAAGCTCAAAAAAGGAACTTCAATTTAAATTTCTGAATGAAACGCATACTCCTAGTTGAACTTTTATTAGTTTTAATTACCATAATTTATGTTTCTCTAAACCCAATTTCAAGAATTTATATTGCTGATTATTTAGAAAAGATATCCTTATTTTTATTTAAAACAGTAAGTGAAGAAGATTTAAATAAGTGGTATGAGAAAAGAGATAAGTATGAATTACTTGAGAAATTAGGAGGAACTGCTTATTGATTGACAGTCGATCTAAAATTGGAGGGTATAAAAACCC
>QCNI01000017.1 GCA_003213255.1 Prochlorococcus sp. AG-424-P16 | reverse complement strand
ATTCATAGTTTTCTGCTAATTAAAAGAAAATAAAATAAATTTTGAATTTTAAAAGTTTTATATCTTATTTATCTCCACTATATTCAGTTTCAGTTAATTCATCAAAAAGTAGATCTAAACCAATTAAAACTTTCTCTCTATCTGAAAGATCACCTATTATTTTTCTAACTGGTGGCGGCAAAATTTTAGCTAACGTTGGAGTGGCTAAAATTTTATCTTCTTCTGCAAGTTGTGGTTGCTTAAGTACATCAATAACCTTCAAAGCATAAACTCCTTTGAATTCATTATTTAAAATTTCTCTTAAGGTATTTAAAGCTCTCATCGAATTAGGAGTATTTCCAGCAACATAGAGTTTTAAAATATATGTTTTCCTTGCTGCCATCGTTATAGTTCCTGAATTGATATAAAAGATTTAAAACAACCCTTGACTTATTACACTACAAAATAAGAAAATAAACAAACTATTATGATTGCTTATTGGGCTTAATCAAATTATTAATTTGAGCCTTTTAGCGTCTTTAAGATATGACTAATTCTAAAAACTCCTCTAACAATTCTTCTGAAAGTAATGAATTGTATGCAATAGCAGAAACTTCAGGTCAACAATTTTGGTTCGAAGTTGATAGATACTATGACATAGACAGGTTAAATGCAAAAGAGAAAGACAAGATAATACTGGAAAAAGTTTTACTTTTAAAGGACAAGGACTCTATTACTGTTGGGAAACCTTACGTGAAAGACGCAAAAATTGAATTAGAAGTGGTCTCCCATAAAAGAGATAAGAAAATTCTTGTATACAAAATGCGTCCGAAAAAAAAGACAAGAAGAAAGATGGGACACAGGCAAGAACTGACAAGAGTTATGGTAAAATCTATATCAATAGGTAAAAGCGCTCCTAAGTCTTCTTCAAAAAAGGAAACTGTTAAAAAGGAATCTAAACCAAAATCCGAAAAATCTACAACTTAAACACTTCTAATGGCACATAAAAAAGGAACAGGTTCTACAAGAAACGGAAGAGATTCAAATTCCAAAAGACTTGGTGTGAAAGCTTATGGAGGAGAAAAAGTAACTGCTGGATCAATTTTAATTCGCCAAAGAGGTACATCATTTTTGCCGGGAAACAATGTTGGCAAAGGTAAAGATGACACTCTTTTTGCTCTCAAAGAAGGAACAGTAAGTTTCGAAAGCATTAAAAGAAATTTAAGAAATAGAAAAAGAGTTAATGTAGTTATCTAATTTTCTTATAAGCTCTTGTAGTTATAAGAATAGGATGAAATACTTCTAAAAAATTTGATTGAAGAGTCTCAAAAAACCTTTCCACAATTTGAATGTCGTCGATATGAAACGGATATTCATTCTTATCTCCTTTGTAAAAATACCAATTGAATAAAGCAATTGAATTACTATCCATAACCTCACTGAAATTAGTAATTTGAGAGGCTGGATCGGCAAGATGTTCCAAAACATCAAAACAAATTATTGTATCAAATTTCAATATTTGTGTATCTTGAATTGTCTTGCAAAAAGAAAGTTTTCTTTCAACTCCTAATTTCTTAGCCCTGTATTCAACAAAATTTCTATTTGTTTGATTAATATCTACAAAAAAAACATGCTCAACTTTTGAAGACATAGCGTTAGCTAGGGCATGCGTTCCAATACCTCCTCCAAAATCCAAAACTAAATCTCTAGAAAATCTCTGCTGAAGTTTCAAAGTATCAGCTATATAGTCCCTACTTGTTATATGCCAAGCAGCTAAATCAGCTACATGCTTATCTCCTACAATCTCTGTATAAAAATCTGAAACATCATTCAAAGCATCTCCAGGATGTGAATTTGCTAAATTCATCTTTGCATTTGCAAGGAATCCATCTAAATCACATTCTCTAATAGATAAGTATTCCATTAAGTGTGATTTCAAATTGAAAGCATTGTCTATAAACGCTTTTAAAATAAATTTATTGTTTTTCAATTTCTTACTCTAAATTTCCAATACCAAAATCATAGAATGGTTATAAATCTTTCTCAAAGTATTCTTAATATTAAAAATGGAAACTAAAGATGGATTCTTAGTAATTAATAAAGATAAAGGCTGTACCTCTCATGATTGTGTTAAACAAATAAGGAAGTTACTAAATACAAAAAAGGTAGGGCACACAGGAACTCTTGACCCAGAAGTTATAGGAACATTACCAATCGCTATTGGCAATGCAACAAGATTTATTCAATATCTTCCTCAGGGTAAAACTTATATAGGACAAATTAAATTAGGGATAAGAACAAACACTGATGATATTCATGGAGAAATAATTAGTCAAAAAAATTGGCCTAAAATCAGCGATGAAAAATTAGATCAATACTTAAATAGATTTAGAGGAATTATTAAACAAATCCCTCCAAAAGTTTCTAGTGTTCACATCAATGGAGAAAGAGCTTATAAAAAATCTTTCAGGAATGAAATTTTTGAATTAGCACCAAGAGAAGTAAAAATAGACGAACTTATTTTAATGAAATGGGACCAAATTAACGGAATCATAGAAATAAAAATCAAATGTTCAGCAGGGACATATATAAGATCAATGGCAAGAGATATAGGAGAAATCCTCAATTCCGAAGGTTGTCTTCTGCAACTTAAAAGAATTTCAGCTTGTGGCTTTGATGAACAAAACTCGATAAAAATATCTGACATAGAAAAAGAAAAAGGGGAAGGGAACTCGAAAAATTTTATTATTCCAACAATTTCTGCTCTTAATCACATTTCAACATTTGTCTTAAGCAATGAAGAACAAATCAAATTTTGGCAAACGGGAAGAGCAATTAAAGTTGATATTAATTGCTTTCAGGAAAGCAAGTCTTTTGACTATAAAAAACCAATAAAAGTAATAGATAAAAAACAAACACTTTTTGGGATAGGCTTTTTAGATAAAGAGCAATCTAATATAAAACCAAAATTAGTCCTTAATGCTAAATAATTTCTATAAGTAATCTTTTCTAAAAGGTTTTATCTGAACACCCTTATAAAAATGCTTAAGTATTCTTTCAGCCTTTTGGCCTCTAGAGGCCAGATATTTTGCACCCCATTGACTCATTCCTACTCCATGTCCTGATCCCTGTCCAAAAACTATCAAACCTTTTCTTTGGAGAGTATTGTTGTTTAATTCTTCCTTAAAAAATTTAAATCTTATAAAATTACTGTTTAGTCCTAATCTTTTTCTTAAAACTATCCCAGACATATTATCAGAACCATAAGAGCCGATAAGCTTTACGTTTTTCACCCTCCCGGTACTAGTAATATCTAAAATCTCTACATTTTTTAAACCTCCAATCTTTGGAAATAAGTTTATTAATTCATTACTCGAGAATTTTTTTTGCCATCTAAATTTTGGATTATTTTTATCAAAATCTTTCACACTTGATAAATATGGATATTTATTCTTCCATACATCTTGACTATTTTCTGTCATTCCGCCTGAGCTACTATGAAACAAAGCACTAATTAATTTATTTTTATAAGTTAATACCAAAGATCTTGTACTTTTAACGGCTCTGGTAGTTTTAAAAGTTTTTGACTCTAATCCATTATAAACTTGATTTTTCTGGGTTGAATCTATATCAAATAAATTATTTCCCTTTTGCTTTAAAGCATAAGTTCTAGAGGCAATTGCTTGTGCCTTTAATGCTTCAATAGGCCATTTTGTTGGCATCTCTGAACCCACTACGCTACTTAGGTATTTTTCTATTCCTAAAACATTTACCACCAATATTTCAGAGTCAAGTACAAAGAGATTAAGCTTACCAGAAAATCTCTTCTGACCTACCCATATACCTCTTCCATCAGAGGAACTAACTTGAAATTGTTGATTACTTTTTAAGTCATATTTTTTTTGTTTATTTTTATCAAAATATAAAATTTTTCTATTTTTCTCAATTTTCAAAGTTAAGCCTTTTATTTTTTTGCTTGAAAAAAATTTTCCATCTATGGTTAAAGGAATTGATCTATCTGATCTGATCCTTAAATTGTTATTTTTTGATATCAAAACTCTAATTATTGGCTCTCTCGATGCAAAAACACTTTCACTCTGAATAACGCAAACAAATAAAATACTTATCAGGCAACATTTACTAAAGTTATTTTTAAATTTAAGTATCACTTTGTTTAAAAACAAATGCTTAATTTGCCTAAGTTTGACTAAAAGTCTACATTTAATCCAGATATAACAATAAAAATATCATAAATAAGTGAATATCACCTTCTTAGGAACAAGCTCAGGAGTCCCGTCCTTAACGAGAAATGTGTCTTCCTTAGCACTTAAATTATCACAGTCATCAGAAGTTTGGCTTTTTGATTGTGGAGAGGGAACGCAACATCAAATAATGAAAAGCAATATTAAATCTTCACAAATCAAGAAAATATTTATTACACATATGCATGGTGATCATATTTATGGTTTGCCTGGACTTTTAGCTACCTTAGGCTTATCAGGCAATAGTGAGGGTATTGAAATTTACGGTCCTTCAGAGTTGCGAAGTTTTATAAATTCAGCACTTAAAAGTAGTTTTTGCAAATTGTCATTCCCATTGCATTTTGTGGAAGTTGAAAATTTTGCATCAAAAAATAAAATTCTATTTGAAAACAACAAAATAAAAGTAAATTGTGCCTGCCTTAAGCATAAAATACCCGCTTATGGTTATAGGGTGAGTGAAAAAGATAAGCCAGGAATATTTGATATCAAAAAAGCAGAATCTCTAAGAATAGCTCCTGGACCAATTTATTCAGAACTGCAACAGGGGAAAAAAGTCGTACTAGCGGATGGGAGAACATTTGATGGAAAAGAATTCTGTGGACCTCCTAGAGAGGGAGAAAGTTTTGTTTATTGCACAGATACAGTCTTTAGCGAATCGGCTGTTTCACTATCGAAAAATGCAGATTTACTCGTACATGAATCAACATTTTCTCAGGAAGATGAGAGCATGGCCTATGAAAAATTACATTCCACAACAATCATGGCTGCCAAGACAGCATTATTATCTAATGCAAAAAAATTAATTATTACTCATTTAAGTCCAAGATACACTAATAAAAATTCAATTACACCAAGCGATTTGCTTAAAGAGGCGCAGAAAGTTTTCCCAAATACTTACCTTGCCAAAGATTTTCTAACTGCAGAAATAAAATAAACTGCAACAGTTCGTTAGCAGGAGCGTTGTAAATGACCAACCCATGAAATAATAGTCTTAGGTTTTTCTATTTGATGTCGATCGAAATGGTCTCTATTTTTTCATCACTACATAAGTCTTGTAAAAGACTATTTATTTTTCTTCCATTAATTATTGGTTTACTTATTAATCCAATCTCTACAAACGCACTCTATCCTAGTGATCCTTCATCAGTTGACGTTCTAAAAGATGATCTTCACGGCGCAGACCTTCATAATACTGAATATGTTAAATATGATTTATCTAATCAAGATTTAGGAGAAGCTAATCTTCAAGGCGCCTATATGAGTGTAACTACAGCAAAAAACTCTAGTTTTAAAGGAGCCAATATGACAGACCTCATTGCATATGCAACACGCTTTGATAATGCTGACTTCACAGATGCAAATCTTACCAATGGTGAACTAATGAAAAGTGTTTTTGATGGGGCAATTATTGATGGAGCAGACTTTACTGATGCAAATCTTGATCTTTCTCAAAGAAAATCGTTATGTGAAAGAGCTAGTGGAACTAACTCACAAACTGGAGTTAATACAATTGATAGTTTAGAGTGCACCGGCTTAAAAGGTTATATGCCTCCAAAGCCAAAAGCATAATATTTAAAGCTAACCAATTTCAGAAGGGAATATATTACCAGGCTCTTTAGAGCCTGGTTTTTTGCTATACCACCATTCTTGTATATCAGAAGAAAATTTCTTTGAAAAAAGAGTTATAACTGTCTCAACAGGTTTTGATCCAGGCTCCAAAATCTGAACTGAGTAAGATGGGCATTTTCTTGAAGCCATATCAGCAACGAACCTAGACCCTATTCTTCTCCAACTAGGCTCCTTACTTCTCCAAGCAAGCCTTGAGCAGGGCCAAGGCAACTCTTCCCTATCATAAAGTCTGCAACATGGGCCAATAACCTTATAACTGTACTGTCCTCCATAACTTGATTGAACACTGCCAGTCCTAAAAAATTCAAATTTATCCATTTACAAAAAAAAGCCACCTTTATAGAGGGTGGCAGAGAAATAATCAATAATCAACTTAGAAAAGTTAAATTTTTATAATTAGTACAATTCTTCTTCAGCATGTGTTGTAATTGTCACATCAGATGTTGGATACGCAACACAAGTAAGAACAAAACCAGCTTCTAGTTGGTCGTCATCCAAGAAACTTTGATCAGACTGATCAACACTACCTGAAGTAACTTTTCCAGCACATGTTGAACATGCTCCGGCTCTGCAGGAATAAGGAAGGTCGATACCTTGTTCTTCAGCCGCATCGAGGATGTATTGGTCATCAGGTACTTCAATAGTTGAATTGAGACCTTCACCTTCGCTGATGAGAGTAACTTTGTAAGAAGCCATTTAAAATAAAAAATTGTCGGTAATTAATACCTATTAAATACATTTTTAACATCGATTAGGTCGATATGTGAGATTTTGAAGTAAAAAATGACACAATAAAATGTATGAAAGAGTATCTATAAGTAAAACTTATACTTAGGTTGGATTGCTGGCTTTTTGCGCAGAAATGCATGCCCAATCTTTTCTAGTTGATACATCCAATAATTTCAAGTCATTCTGAATTAATATTTTTATTATTTCATCCTTTTGTGAATTCAGAATTCCACTTAAAATGATTTCCCCATTGTTTCTCAAGCACTTATAAATATTTGGAATCATTCCTTTTATTACTTCAGCAAGAATATTGCATAAAACAAAATCAAATTGTGTAAGTTGATTTTTTAAAATTACCTCATTAAAAGATCCCAAATATGTATTTAAATTGTTTAAATCACCGAAATTTAGTTGGAAATTAGATTTTGTTGAATTTATAGCTAAATAATCATTATCCACTGAATAAACCTCTTTAGCGCCAAGCAATCTCGCGGCGATACTCAAAATCCCACTACCACTCCCAATATCTAATATCTTTTTATCAGAAAAGAAAATATTCTCCATTTTTTCCAAGCAAAGATAAGTCGAAGGGTGACTTCCTGTACCAAAGGCTGCTCCAGGATCAATTTTTATGATTTTTTTATCTTTAAATTTTTCATTTAGATTCATCCAACAAGGCAATATTAAAAGATGATTTCCTACTAATTCAGGTGCCCAATATTTCTTCCAGCTTGTCAACCAATCCTCATCTTTAATAGTACTCCAATCAAAAAATTGATTCTCAGGGACATTAATATTTAGAAGTTTGCTAATTATTTTTTCAAAATCACACCTAGAACTCTCTCCCCAATCATCGACTGGAAGCCATATATTCACCTCTTTTTTATTTTCATTTTTAATTAAATATTCAAATGAAAAACTAAATATTCCCAGCTCATTTAATTTCCAAATAATCATTTCTTCTGAATCACTTTCTATCAAAAAAGTTAGTTTATACCAATCTTTAATTGCCATTAATAAAGCTGCCTCTTTATAGGGTAACTGGATTAGCGTTGGTTATTCCCTCTACTTCAATAATGGTGTCAAGCAACTTATTAGGAATTGGATCATCAATACTTAGAACCATAACAGCTTCTCCTCTAACAATTTTGCGCCCAACTTGCATCGAGGCAATATTTACATTGTTGCTACCTAATAAAGAACCTAGCTTGCCAATAATACCAGGCATATCCCTGTGCCTAGTAACAAGCATGTATCTACTTGGCGATACATTAACAGGATATTGATCAATACTAATAATTCTTAATTCCCCATCAGCAAAAATGCTTCCCGCTACGCTATGGTCGCCATTATCTCCATAAGTGGTTAATTGAAGCGACCCACTAGCAAATTCTGGCCTCGCCTCATCTTTATTCTCGACCACCGAAATACCTCTTGAATCTGCTTCTAGCGAAGCATTCACATAATTAATCCTATCTCCCAAAGCTTTACTTAGAAGGCCTTTTAGACTAGCTATTATTAACGGCTGAGAAGGATGTTGAACAAATTCACCTTGAAGCTTAACTTCTAGTTTCTGTATCTGCCCACCTGAAAGCTGACTTATAAGCAGACCCATTGTTTCAGCCAACTGCAAATGAGGTTTTAAACTATCCATAATATCAGGGCTCAAACCTGGAATATTTACTGCAGTTCTAGCAGATAAACCAAGCAAGACATCTCTTATTTGTTCTGCAACATCAACAGCTACATTTTCTTGTGCTTCCCGAGTAGATGCACCTAAGTGTGGGGTAAGGATAAGATTCTTTTCAACCTTCAAAAGTGGTGAATTAGATTCCAAAGGTTCTTTAGAAAAGACATCTATTGCAGCACCTGCAATCAATGATTTATTTAAAGCTTCTGCTAATGCCTCTTCATCAATTAATCCTCCTCGAGCGCAATTAATTAATTTTGCGCTATTTTTCATACTTTTAAGGACGTCTATATTTACTAAATTTTCTGTCTCTGGGGTGCGAGGCAAATGCAAAGTTACATAATCAGATTGTTTGAATAACTCCTCTAGTTCAGATAGTTTAACTTGTATTTGTTGAGCTCTCTCAGTTGAAACGAAAGGATCATATCCGTAAACTTCCATTCCTAATGCATTAGCAACTTTCGCTACATGAGCACCAATTTTCCCTAAACCTACTACACCTAATTTTTTTTTATAAAGCTCATTACCAACAAATTTCTTTCTTTCCCATTTACCTAACAAAGTACTACTGTTAGCAATTGGAATATGTCTAGATAAAGCCAACATCATAGCTATGGTATGTTCAGCAGCAGCTATAGTGTTACCCCCTGGAGAGTTAACAACAAGAACTCCTTTTTGCGTAGCAGCCTTAACATCTACATTATCAACTCCAACTCCTGCTCTTCCAATAATTCTCAGTTTACTTGAAGAGTTAATAATTTCTTCAGTAACTTGTGTACCGGAGCGAATCATTAAAGCATCATAATCTTTAATAATCGAAGCTAGCTCAGAGTCTGATATTCCTATCTTCTGATCAACCTGAGCAACTTGTGAAAGAATATCAATTCCTGTTTGATCAATTGGATCTGTAATGAGAACTTTTGTCATTTAAGATTGGTTCTTTAATCTTTTACTTTAACTTAATCTATAGTGTATGTATCTTATTTTATTAATTTGAATAACACACAAACATTTGAGGATTGAAATTTGACAAAAAGTATTGTGATATTTGAAGACATTGATAAATGTATCCAACTATTTGAAGTTTTCAAAGAAAAATCAGTAATGCTCTCTGAAGCTATTTTGATCCCACCAATAAGTGAGAAAATATCATCAGATGAAACAGAATTGCTAAATGCGAAAGCGAATATATCATTCAAATCTCAAAATTTTGAAGATATAAGAATCTTAAATCCTAAACTTGATAGAAAGATCAGACAACAAAATATGAGTAGATGGCTAATGCCATTTGGGTTTATAGCTGGAATAGCTTTTTCTAATATGACTAATTTATCTACCTTCAGCTTTCTTGGTTTAAATAATATCGGGGAATCATTATTTGGTGGTTTTTTGGGAATGGGTTCAGGATATTTAGGAAGCATTGTTTCTTCTGCAAGTATCAACATTAATAGAAATAAAGAGTTAAGATCGATCATTAATTTTAATAAAGAGGGTAAATGGCTTGTTCTACTTGAAAATCAAATTGGAGCTGAATTACCATGGGCTTTGATAAAACAATCAGAAGCAAAAGATATAATTTTTTTAGAAGGCTAAATGATTGACCTAAAAGAGATCTTATTAAATTCAAACTACAAAAAAGAAACTGAGGAATTAATAAATATTGCTAACTTAGCTTACAAACACTGGGAAACTTATTGGACTGGGTTTAATTCAACTTATGTTTGCGAAGAGATTTTAAAAGATTTTGAAAATTTAAATGATTTCAAATTTTTTATTTATGGAGGATTCTCCTCTTCTCAAAGATCTAGGATAGCTTGCTTTAGAGGAGATAATATTCCTGAAGAGGATGCGCTAAAAAGTAATTTTCCAGCTCAAGGAATAAAAATTATTGGAAATTTTTTATTTGATAATGCTACACAAGACGACTTTAGATCCCTATTAATTGAAAATGGGGTTAATCAAATAAAAGTTGGAGATATATGGACTATTGGCGATAGGGGAGCACAAGGGATAATTGATAATTCAGATATAAAGCATCTAAATGAAAAGATTTTTTATTTAAGAGACGTAAAAGTAAAAGTTAATGTAGTAGGTATAGATGAATTACAAATACCTTCTGGAAGATCAAAAAAACTTGTCAATACAGTAGAAGCTTCAACAAGATTAGATGCTATAGCATCAGCTGGCTTTAGGGTATCACGAACCAAAATCATTGAAAGGATAGAAAATGGAATGCTCAGATTAAATGGAAGCAAAGTTAATAAGCCAACAATTAATCTAAAAATTGGCGACAAACTAGAACTTGAAAATAAAGGATTTATCGAAATTCTAAATTTAGAAATAACCAAAAGAGAACGATGGAAAGTTAAATTACTTAGAAAATGAAACGCCACCTGCTATTTTCTTATAAGGGGGATTAAAAATTCCTCAATTGGGGCGATTAGCTCAGTGGTAGAGCACTACCTCGACACGGTAGTGGCCACTGGTTCGAATCCAGTATCGCCCATTAAAACTTTTGACGACCTAGGTTATATCCACAAAAAATAATTTCATTTTTTAGATTATTAAAAAAGATGAAACTTAATCAAATAATTAATCTACATAAGGGTCTCACTGCATTTGTAGTCGTAGGTCTTATGATTTTTTTCGATAATTTTACGATCGCTCCCTACGTTTATTTAGCTCTGCATGGTACTTATGGATTACTATGGCTTCTAAAAGAAAAGATATTCCCAGACCCTTATTTTAAAGAAAAAATCAATTTTTTAACTTCAGTTACTGGTTTTATTTTCCTTGGAAGTTACTGGGTAGCTCCCTACATTCTTATCTCATCTCAGAAATCTGTTCCAAATATCGTAATAGCTGCATCTGTATCTATAAATATAATAGGTGTGTTTCTACACTTTGCTAGTGATGCCCAAAAATATTTTTCTCTTAAATTAAAAAAAGATCTAATTAAAGAAGGATTTTTCAAAAATATAAGGAATACAAATTATCTAGGAGAAATACTGATTTATCTATCATTCGCCATACTTTCAATGAGTGTCATACCATTAGTAATTCTTGCAATATTTTTCTCTATAGTTTTTCTACCAAGAATGATAAAAAAAGATAAATCGCTCTCAAAATATGATTCATTCGAAGAATACAAAAAGAAAAGTGGTCTTATATTGCCTAAATTAAATGCCTGATAACAACTTACCCAGTTGGAGGCAAGATTTAAAATCTTCTAGAAAAAAAGAGGGCAAATCTCCCTCTAATAGATGGATACAGCTTGCAACAGTCAGCGAAGAAAATGAGCCAAGATTAAGAACAGTTGTTTTCAGAGGATGGCATAAAGATAGTTCAATGATTATTTTTACAGATAGAAGAAGTGAAAAAATTGGGCATTTAAAATCTAACCCTAATGCAGAAATATTATGGTTCTTTTTGAAAACCAAATCACAATATAGATTTAAAGGGAAAATACATGAATTAAGTGATAACAAAAATTATTGGGATTTATTATCAGAAAAATCAAAATCTTCTTGGTATTGGGGATCTCCTGGAGAGAAAATAAACCCAAAAGTCCAATCTGCTTATGAAATATTATCCAATCTACCCAAATCAGAAAATTTTGTTGTTCTAAATTTTGAAATCGATTCAGTAGATCTTCTTAAATTAGAACAGCCTGTTCATAAACGATATCTTTGGGAAAAGATTAAGAAATGGGAAAAAGTTGAAATTAATCCTTAAATATTTCTAAATTGTATATTTAGGTTGAAAAACATATACTGATCAGTCAGTTTTAAAAAAGAAGTATTATTCATATGAATTTCTCAGAAATTCCAGAAAACCCTTTTATTTTTTTATCTTGGGTGACAGCTATAGGGCTATTTATAAGTCTTTCTGAAGCAACAATTAAGATAAAACTTGAGAAGAGAAACAGTTATCGAAAAAGGTTAGAACTTATCAATAACCTTTATCCTAAGAAGTTAGCTTGAAGTATCTGAGAGTATGTTCGCTTGCAAAAATTGAAATAAGCCACCTTTACTTGTTTCTTCTTTAACTTCAACTTGCTTTGAGGATTTTGCTTTTGTAGAAGGTATAATTTCCTCCTCATCTTCTGATTTCAAAATTCTGATAATGACTTCATCTAAGGAGAAATTACCGGGACCTGTTAATGCAATTGAAGTTGCTGAAGCGAAATACAAAAGTAAAAGCTCTAATAAGAAAATATTAAAACCTGAAGTAACAAGTGCATGATATATAGCGACAGATATTGTTCCAACAATTGCCAAAGCTCCGAATCTTGTGGCTAATCCGATAATTAATAACCAACTACCACCTATCTCTGAAAATGCCGCTATGTATGATAAAAATATTGGGAATGGGAGATGTAATGGTCTTACAAAAGCATCAGCGAAATTTTCTATGTTTGCTAATTTCTCATAACCGTGATGTATAAGAACAGTTCCAGTTATAACTCTAAGAATTAATAAAGCAGTATCTTTGCTAAACGACTTGGTAAGAATTGTTGAAAGCACTATTAAAAAATTATCCTTAAGTAAAAATAACTAGTCACAGTATCCATCGTGGATTAAAGAGCAAAAGTCGCCTCTAAATAAGTATTTATACCTAATTACCAAAGGGGTTTATTTTCTGATTAGGAATTCAACAAAGTTAAAAATTATTTTTTGAAAAATTTTCTAATATTCTCTGATTTATTTTTGGAATATTTTCTTTAAATTTAAAAAACCCTCTTTTAGCAAATTTCCAAGCAAATAAATCTTCATCCCTCACAAGATTAAAAATTTTTTTATGGTGTAAATTTTTAAACTCAGTTATGAAATCATAATTTTCTCCCACTCCAGGATAAATAATGTCTATTTCGTTAGTATTTTTAAAAGTATTTTCCAATGAATAAGGCTCAATCGATTCAACATTATCAAATTGCGCTACAAATTCAGAGACCAAATCTTGTTTAAATTTCAAAACAGATTCAGACAATTTAATTTGTCTTTGTTCATTTTTTAAAAGGATAATAAATACTTTTTTATAACTTGGAAGTAAGTTTTTAAGGGTTGCAAGGTGCAGATCATTTTCAAACATAATCAGATAATCTGATTTAGGATCCATATCATTTTTATAAATCTCATCTTCAAATGGTATTTGATTAGATTCTTCAAGAAAAATTTGTTGATTACTTATTTTTTCTACATTAAATCTATTATTTGAAAACTTTCTGAGGTTTGATGATGAAAAAAGATATTGTTTTCCCTTCGTTTGCAATCCTCCGACCCATCTCCAGCTAAGGAGATTAGATGAAGCATCTCCATCAAAAAGATATTTAAAGAAAAACTTTGCTCCCAATTGCCATGGGAGGCCTAAATTAAATATCCAAGTGCTCGCAAACCACATTCTTGTATGGTTATGCAAATAGTTGTACTGCTTTAATTCATGGACCCAAGAATTAAAAAAATCTAATTCTGTATTGCCATTAATTGCACGTTCATATAGCTCATAATCAAAATCGAGATTGTTTTCTGAAATAAAATTTCTCCAAACTTTTGGTCTATTTTCCATCCACCCTTTCCAGTAAACTCTCCAAAATATTTCTTCAACAAATTTAGTTGAATTTTTGATTTTGTACTTACTCTTAATATCATGGATCAGATCATATTCCGATAATATTCTATGTGTAATGAAGGGCGATAACTTTGAAACTGAACTTTCGTTATTTGGCCCAAAATCAAAATTTCTTAATTTTGCATAATCATTGATTTTGTATTTCGCAAAATTTTCCCAGGTATTTTGAGCTTTTAATAAAAATGACATTTTCTCATAACTTTAAAAAATTTTTTTTTGTATTGATAGAAATTCAAATATTTGCCTTCAAATTAATATTTAAAATTTTCTATTTCACTTTTAAGTAAATATGTTTGATTAAAGTATTTAATTTAAACGCTTTATCAGTACATTTTATACTCTTAAATCGCTCTCTGCGTAGGAGGATATTTAGTTGTCAATTACTTTTTAGATCTAACTTTTAATTTTCAAATCTTTATTTAAATGATTTTTTCTAAAAGATTTTTAAATATTTATCAAAATTATTATGAATAATTTATTAGTGAGAGATGTTAAGTATCTAGATGAACAATACAGAATAGGTGAAGGCATAATTTCGGATGATGCATTTAAGCAACTCGAAAAGCTCTTTATTCCTGTTAATCCAGAAACTGACTACTTTAATCAGAAAAATAATAAACTTTTGCCAAAATTAGCCAAAGAAAACTATAAAAAATTTTTGGAAAGTTTATTAACAAAAACCAGATTAAGCATTCAACCAAAAATCGATGGCTGTGCTATTGCAATTAGATATAAAGATGGCAAGTTTAATAAGGCAATTACAAAAAAAGGATTTGATGTCTCAAGCAAAATTAAACAAATTAAAAATGTCCCCGATTGTATTCCTATCAAACGAGATTTTCAAATTAGAGGTGAACTATACGCTACAAATCAAATTGCCGGTATTTCCCAAAAAATTACAAGAAAATACCTCAATGATAAGAAAGGGATTGGAGAAAGTCTCCGCTTTTGCTGTTTCCAAATACTTAATGGAAGACTTAATCAATACGAAACCCTTAACTATCTTAAAAAATGTGGCTTCAGCACCCCTGACAGTTACTTCACAAATCATACAAGCGAAATCCAAATATATATAAAAAATTGGTTAGAGAAAAAAATATTTGCGAAATATTCAACTAATGGGATAGTTATAAAAATAAATAGTAGGAAATTACAGTTACTTAGAGAGAAAAGTTTATCTCAAAATAACGAATGGCAATATGCAATTGAAAAATGATATTAAATAGTGCCTTCAATAAGAGCTCACGATACTGACTTCCAGTATTTACAGTGGAAAGGTAAATAAATTTTGGTTAAATTCCAAAGCAATTTGCAGGATTACAAAATGACTGCCACAATTACAAGACCTAAAATCTCTAACTGGGAAACATCTAATATTCCAAACCTTACAGGCAAAACAGCACTAATTACTGGTGCGAATAGTGGTCTTGGATACTACACTGCAAAGGCCTTAGCAGAAAAAAATGCTCATGTTGTTATAGCTTGTAGATCGCTTGAAAAAGCTAATCAAACTATCAAAAAACTTAAAGGTCTTAATCCTGAAGGATTATTTACACCTTTAGAATTAGATTTGTCAGATTTAAAAAATATCGTTGAGGTTCAGTCCAAAATTTTTGATAATTTTGCAAATTTAGATTTACTAATCAATAATGCAGGCATTATGCATCCGCCTAAAACTCTTAGTGCCCAAGGGTATGAAATACAATTTGCAGTAAATCATCTAGCTCACATGCTTTTGACTCTAAAGCTACTTCCAATTATTGAAAAAAAAGAAGAATCTAGAATAGTGACGGTGACTTCAGGAGCACAATTTTTTGGCAAAGTTGGTTGGGAAAATCTGAAAGCCGAGAATTATTACAACAAATGGGAATCTTACTCCAATAGCAAATTGGCAAATGTAATGTTTGCTTTGGAACTAAATGAGAACTTAAAGCACAAAAATATACTTTCTTTAGCTGCTCACCCAGGAATTGCAAAAACAAATCTCTTTACCGCTCAAAAACCTAACCCTGGTCCATTAGAAACATTCTCATTGGAATTATTTAGTCCTATTTTTCAAACTGCTGAGATGGGTGCTTTACCTCAGCTTTTTGCAGCTACTTCACCAGATGCAAGAGGCGGTGATCATTATGGTCCTAGATTTAATTTTAGAGGTCATCCAAAACTATCTCCTACTTCTCCTTTCGCCATGAATAAAAAAGAAAGAAAAAATTTATGGGAGAAAAGTCTCGAAATACTTAATAACTTCTTATGAATTTTTCATTTTTACTAACTTTAGAAAATATTTCAAGATATGTAATTCACTCTCTGAGAGTTTCATAAATTCTGTTAAGGCATCATAATTCTTTTCATCAATTTTTTTCGACAATTGAATAAAACTATCATGGTTTTCATTAACAAAGCGCTCAGCAATCTGAGACGGAGTTAAACCCTGTTCAATTAATTCACCTGGAGCATTTTTCTCCCATTTTTCATAAAACCAAGAGAACCAATATTTTGCAGTATTATCTTCCATTAATTAACTTTTCTTGGGCGAATACTACAAATACTGAAGAAAAATCTCATGATTGAATTAACCTTTAAACACAATTAATATAAATGCAATTATAAATTTAATGGTAGATAATCATTCAAGTAAAAGAAATATTAATCTTGTAATTGGATTAGGTAAATCTGGATTTTGGGCTGCCAAGTATTTGAGAAGCATCAATAATAGAGTAATTGTTTGGGAAAGTAAAGATGGAATAGAATTCTTAGAAAGAAAAACAGCATTAGAAGAGCTTAATATCATAGTTTCTCTAAATAAAGAATTTGTATTTGAAGAAATTCAACCTTTTTTGAAAGAGATCGAATCTGTTGTTGTAAGTCCATCAATACCTTATGACCATATAACTATTATTGAATTAAAAAAAAAGGGAATTAAAGTAATTGGAGAAATTAATCTTGCATGGGAAATCTTAAAAGACACAAATTGGATAGGTATTACTGGCACTAATGGCAAGACTACTGTTACTCATCTACTAAGCCATATACTCTGTGATACTGGATTATATGCTCCTTTTGCTGGAAATATTGGTACACCTTTATGTAAGTATGCTCACTCCAAAAAACATGAAAAAATTGATTGGGTTGTAGCTGAATTAAGCAGTTATCAAATAGAAATATCTCCAGAAGTAAAACCTAATATTGGAATATGGACAACCTTCACAGAAGATCATCTTGAAAGACATAAAACACTTGAAAACTATTTCAACATAAAAAAAAGCTTGTTAGAAAAATCTGATTTTAGAATTTATAATTATGACGATAAAAACCTAAGAAATCACTACAGTTCGCTATCAAGAGGGGTTTGGATAACAACTAGTTTCGATAAATCAAATTTTATTCATTGCGATTATTGGATAGATGAACAAGCGTACATTTTTGAGAGAGGGAAGAAATTATTCAAACTTGAACATTTTTCTTTAAAAGGAATGCATAATCTTCAAAACCTTTTATTGGTAATTGCAGCAGCAAGAAAAGTTGGATTATCTGGCAAGAAGATTAAAGATTCTTTATCTAATTACAAACAATTACCCCATAGGATGGAAACAATTTATAAAAATAATGATCTGGAAATCATTAATGATAGTAAAGCTACAAATTTTGACTCATCTATTGCAGGAATAAGTTCAATTGAAGGTCAAATAATAATCATTGCTGGGGGTAGATTAAAAGGCAATGAATATAGTGAGTGGATAAAAGTTTTAAAGAAAAAAGTTAAATGTGTTTTCCTTTTTGGAGAAAGCTCAAAAGTCCTAAAAATGGCGCTTATTAATGAAGGATTTAAAAAAAATATTTTTGAATTTTCAGAACTTAAAGAGCTTTTAAATTTTGTTTTTCATTATTTACAAAATAATAGGGTTGGAACATTATTATTCTCACCTTCATGCTCTAGTTTTGATCAATTTAAAAATTATGAAGAGCGTGGAGATTATTTCAAGAAACTAATAAGTGAAAAATTAAAGGTTAATAAATCCATTTTTTGTTCAAGTATCATTTCGTAATTTTCAGGTCGGTCATCACAACCGTTTACCCTCTAGCAAATATTCACTTAATTAGTTAGATTTTGTCTATAAATTAAACACTAGCAATGAGTGAATCTAACAATTTACCTCAAGCAATAAGTCATAAAAAATTAAGTTACTTGATGCTTAAGGCACAAAAAGATTCTCTTTTTTCTGATGAATTAGCAGAAATAGAAAGTCCTGAAAAAAGAGAATTTGAAGAGTTAATCAACAATTGGGAAGCTTCAACTAAGAAGGTAGTTAATGAGTTATCAAAAAGAAAAGAGAATTTACTAAAAGATAAATCACCAAATTCTTTAATTGCACTTGGTGCTATGGAAGTTCACCTTAATATGGCTTTGCAAGCCTTAAATGCATTTAATAAAGGAATTGACGGGTAAAATAACAGATAATTTATAAGGAAGGCATAGAAAATAAGAGAAAATCTAAGTTTTTTTCAGTATCTATAGAAACATCATCATAATAATTAACTTCAAAACCCAAGCCATCTCCAGATTCGAGAAATATATTTGAATTAGAGTCTTTACTTTTTAATAAAAGATTACCTTCTATAATTTGTATCCAATTATATTTATCGATTTTTAATGGTAATTTTTTTTCTTTAATTGGCTTATATTTACAACGCCATAAAGAGATACTTTGATTTAGAAAAAGCTTATTATTTTTACCGTCTTTGTAATTAAAAATAAGATTGTCCCACAACTTTTCATTTAATGAAATTTGATCATATCGAGGTTTGATATTTTCTTTTTGAGGGTATATCCAAATCTGGAACAACTTACAGTTCTCATCTTCTTCATTCTTCTCGCTATGAGAGATTCCAGTACCTGCAGACATGACTTGTACTTCATCTTTGTGAATTTTTCCAAGATTATTTAAAGAGTCTCTATGAGTTATTGCTCCTTTTGTTACGACAGTAATTATTTCCATATTTGCATGAGAATGTGTATTAAATCCTGCATTAGGAGAAATAATATCTTCGTTTATAACTCTAATTTTCCCAAAATTATCCCATTTTGGATCTCTATGCTCTGCGAAGGAAAATGAATGCATTGAATGCAGCCAATCTCTTCTTGATAAAAATCTATCATCGGATTTTCTTATCTTAATAATATTAAAAACCATCAAAATTAAATAGAATAAAAAAATTCTAAATAATTAGAAAAATATTTGTAAAATATTTTTGATAAATTATTCCTAAAAAAGCAAATATCAAATTTAAAAATTTATTTTACTCTGAGCCTTATTAGCCTTTATCAATATTTTTTGTGCTTCATCTCTTGTAAGGCATTTTTCTGCTTTTACATTTAAGTTTTTAAGTTTTTGCAGTTGCTTTGTGTTACTCATAATTTAACCCGTTCATAAAGTTATTTTAACATAAGTTTAAATTAATTGCCTCTTAAACCTTTGCATCAAATACTTTTTAAATCTTTGAGAATGGAATTATCAGAACAGTATAGAGGATGTATTGGATTATCTTTGATTGTTTTCTTAATCAAAAGCGGTCCAAGAGAATTATCAAAATTATTTTTTCTGATTGAGTTATATTGCATTATTTTTTTTAATATTCTTTTATTTCTATCTAGAAATTTCCCTTTGTTACCCCAACCTAACCATAAATCACAATTTTTATTTTCAGACCAGTGTTTTAAGTTTTTATAAATATGATTATTGTTTAAATACCCAACAGGGTTTTTGTGATTAAAGAGTCTTCCTGGATTACTTGAAATAAGAGCAAATAAATTGATTAATTTAACTGTGCCATAATTATTATTTTTCGAGATTTTAATTATCTTTTTTGTTGTATTATCCAAGAAAACTGCATCTGATAATGAAGGATTTAGACCAATAAAAATAATCTCTTTTTTAGATTTAGAAATCTTATAACTTAAACTCCATCTATATATTTTGTTAGCACTTATTAAACAATTTCTTTCTAAAAATAAATTTTTCAACCTAAACCTACACCTCTAGCCATAAGAGTTGCGAATAAAGGTATTGTTGCAAAGCCAACTAATTCGGTGGTAATGATTAGTCTAAACCTCTTCACTAGGTTTTCTGAAATTTCAGGTAGTTTATTCTTACTTAGTGGAATTGCCCAGAGGATATATGTTGTTGTTGGGTATAAAGAAAGTAAGCCAACCAAAATGTAGAGCGAAACCTTTATCCAGAACACAGGATTACCCGTATAGAAATCACCTCCTTGACCAAAATACTTAACACGCAAAATCCCAGTAACCAATATTGCAACTCCTGCCAACCCATAAACCACATCTGCAATTATCATTGAGATCGTCTCATTTCTATTAAGACCTACTTTGAGAGTCAATCTTTCAAACAAAAGAGAACCGAAACACAAAATAATTCCTAAATAATGAACATATGCTACTAATGCACTTTTAGCAATTTCACCTGTTAATAAAGTTCCTAATAACATGTTCGAGTCAAAATTTATACAATCCTAACCACCAAATGAAGAATTTGTTTAGAAATAAATTAATAAATAAAAAGCAAGGTATTAAATCTAAGACTCTAAATACCTCTTCTGGCCATCTTCAAAAAAATCCTTTTTATTCCATACTTCGATTACATCTGGGAAATGTTTTTCCATACAATTATCACAAACCCCATGACTGAATCTAATATCACTAATTTTCGAAAGATATTTTTCTAAATGCATCCAATCGCCCTCCTTATTTTTCACTTCTCTGCAATATGAACAGACAGATAAAATACCTTCCTGTTTGTGCAAGTTAGACAAAGCCTCTAGCAAGTTCAATGACTTTTTTCTAAGCTCTAAAAATGAAACTATTTGCTTGGATAATAATTCCATAATATTGAATTGTTGTGTAGTTAAATTTCCTGGCTTTCTGTCTATTACACAAAGAGTTCCAAGTTTATTACCATCACTGTTTCTAAGGGGAAAACCTGCATAAAAACGAATCTTGGGGTCTCCTGTTACCAATGGATTATTTATAAACCTTTCATCTTGGAAAGCATCATTAATAATTAATGGACTATTTTCTTTTATTGCATGGGTACAAAAAGACCAATCTCTTCTAGTTTCTGATATTTGAAGTCCTATTTTAGATTTAAACCATTGTTTATCTTTGTCTACCAATGTCATTAAAGAAATAGGCACATTACAGGTTGTAGCAGCAATTTTTGTAATATCGTCATAACATGATTCTGGCTTGGTTCCCAAAATCCTATATTCTGCTAAAGCTTTTAATCTCCTTTCCTCTTCTTCTTTTTTTGATACAAGATTCTGCATTAATCTTCACCAATAATTAAAACTTTAAAATTAAAGTTTCTCCAAAAAACTTTTTCCGTCTAATACTTAATAAAAAAAAGATAAACTTATTGAATTGTTACTTACTGATTTATTACTTATTAATTTATTATTGATTGATTTAACTTTGATACTGCCATCCCAGCGATCCATCCACTTGTCCAACAATGTTGAAAATTAAATCCACCAGTGATCCCATCAACATCCAAAACTTCTCCAGAAAAAAATAACCCTGGACAAATTAAGCTCTCCATACTTTTAAAATTAACCTCATTAATTTTTACGCCTCCGGAAGTAACAAATTCCTCTCCAAATGGACCTTTGCCCGAAATTATATATTTATCCCTCATTAGAGTATTTATCATTTTCTCTCTTTCATCCGCCAGTAAATCAGCCCACTTTTTCTCTTTATCAATACCTATTTTCTTTAATAAAAAAATCCATAATCTTTTTGTTAATAGTGGAACAGGTCTACTATTAATAAGATTTACCTTGCCTTTATTTAATCTTAAACAATTAATTTTTTCTTTTAACTCCTCATAACTTAAAGAAGACCATTTAATGATTAAATTAAATTTATATTTTTGGCTATAAAGTTCCCTTGCTGCAATTGATGAAAGTTTTAATACTGCTGGCCCACTAAACCCCCAATGCGTTATTAGTAAATCGCCTCTATTTTGAAAATTCTTATTGTTTAAATTAATTTCAATATCTATGCCCCTTATCGATACCCCACTACATTCATCCAAATTTGGTTCTTTTGTGGAAAAAGTAAAAAGCGATGGTAAAGGTTTAACAATGGTGTGTCCAAGATTTTGAGCTAATTTATATCCGCTTGGATTACCTCCAGTTGAAAGAATAATATTTTTTGCTGTTAACTTTGCTTTTTTAAGACTAAAAATATTAAATATATTATCTGGAGTTTTTGCAATATCTTTTACAAAAAATCTTGTTAGTATCTCTACGTTTTTTGATAAAGCACTTTTTCTCAAACAATCAATAACATCTGAAGAAGAATTAGACACTGGGAATACTCTTAGATCTTCCTCAATTTTTAATTTTAAACCTTTTTTCTCAAACCAATCGTATACATCTCCAGTAGCAAAACGATTAAATGATTCCAAGAGCTGAATTCCACCTCTGGGGTAATTCTCAATTAGTTCATTCGGTATCCATGTCGCATTAGTGACGTTACATCTTCCCCCTCCACTAATTCTTACTTTCTCCATAAGTTTTGTAGTTCCTTCAAGAATTATTATTCTTTTTACTCCATTTTCAGCAGCAGTTACTGCTGTCATAAAACCGGCTGCACCGCCTCCAACAACTGCTAAATCAAAAGGTTCCAAAAACTTATTATTTAATATGCTTCAATCTGATAATAGCAAGTAGTTATAAATAAAAATTAGTCTAAAAACCATAAAAAAATAAATATAAAACCTTAAAACTAAAAAATAAATAGCTACGATTCGCTAATTTTTAAATTTCTAGCAAAATCAACACAGTCGTTATTTTTATGCTTTAGGTTAATTAAATGAGTCTGCTATTTTCTTACGTTAAATATTCTGAGGCCAGTTTTCCTATGACTGGTCAATATACTGCTCTTCTTTTAATAACTTCTGTTATTTGGGTTCTACTTTGGTTTGGATATAGACAAAATAAGATAAATGATGAGATTAAGAAAAAAGAAAAAGAAGAAAGAATTAATGCGAAAGTTCAAAGAAGAAAAAAGTTAGAAAGTTTGTACCCTACTAATAAAAAAACTGTTTAAAAAAACTATTTTAGAAAACATGAAAAAAAATAATTTCAAATCATTAATTCAGTACTTACCGGGGGTTTTGATTCTTATTTATGTATTCTTTTTAGCATTTACTCAATTTATAAAATAAAATTTTTAAAAATTATTCGTTTTGATTGGAATCCTTTCTGCTTTTGGAGCTGCTACATCTTGGACATATGCGTGCTTTATTTGGCGCTCGCAAACTCAAAAATATAAATCAATAGATATTAATTTAATAAAAAATATAATAGCTTTTTTAATTTTTATACCTGCTTTTATCAATCTAAGTTCTACAACTGAATTAAAAAACATATTTATCCTACTAATTAGTGGAATAATAGGTATTGGTTTGGGTGATACTTTCTATTTAAAGTCACTACAAACAATTGGCACAAGAAAAACTTTATCTATAGAAACTCTTTCTCCGTTAATGGCAGCTTTATCAGGGGAATTTTTTATTAATGAAAATTTAACAACTAAATCATGGGTTGGAATAATTATAGTGACGATTTCGCTATTCATAATTCTCAGAAAAGGTAACGATTTTAAAGAGGAAAACTCCTCTTTCTCAGAAAAAAATAACTTTAAGGTTTTAGCTTTTCCTTTTTTATCAGTTTTATTTGCTGTTCTTGGAGGTCTTTTATCAAGGATGGTTTTTCTTCAAAGCAATTTATCTCCTTTCCTTACAACTGAAATAAGATTATTAGGTGCAATAATTTTTTTAATTAGTCTTAAAGGATTTAAGATTAATTTTTTCTTAAAAAACTTAGACAAAAAACAACAAAAAAGATTTTTTATTTCAATACTTCTTGGAACAAATGTAGGAATATTTCTACAACAAGTTGTGTTTAAAACCCTTCCCATAGGAATAGGATGGGCTTTATTAAGCATATCTCCAGTAATTTCCTTATTTTTTGCTAAGACTGAGGAAAGAGAAATTACCAAAAAAATAATATTTTTTACTTGTTTTTTATTTTCTGGCTTGACATTAATAATTCTTTAATCTCTGAGTTAATGTAAAAAATACTCATGTTAATAAAAATCAAATTAAATAAAATTACCCTATAAACACTCAAAACAATGAAAACATTAAAGAAAAAAAGACTTGGCACATTGGAAGTTTATGTTATTTTTTTAAGTTGTATTTATGCAGGCTTTATAGGTTATAAATCTCTATTAAATGTTTTATTTACTTGTAATTAATTAATTCTTTCTAATGATTTAATCAACTTACCTCCATCTTGGTCATCATCATCATTTGAAGCGAAAAATAAAAAAAATATTCCTAGAGAAGCTATAGATAGCGAAATTGACAATACAGAAAGCTCATCCATAAATTAGAAATTTTTTTAATGATAAACGAAAAAAAATAAAAGACAGTAAAGAAATACACATTCTCGAAAATATATACTTCTCTTATTTGTAAAATGAAAAACAAATCCTAACTATTTCGTGAAAGTTCTAATATCTTCCCCCTGTAGTGCAAGCGTAATAATTCAGTATGGAATAAAAAGTTGGCCTATTTGGGAATGTGAGCCAAGCAAATTTCAATGGAATTACGATGATAAGGAAATTTGCTTAATTCTTGAAGGTCAAGCGAAAATAAGTACCCAAAACGGTGACATTTACGTCATTAAAGCTGGAGATCTAGTTGAGTTTCCTGCTGGACTTAACTGCGAATGGGAAGTAATCAAAGGTATTAAAAAACATTATCGATTGGGTAGCTAAATTTAAGAAAAAAGATTTTTTTTCTTTACTGTTAAGTCAATGTAGATAAAATATGGTTAATAAATAATTTTCAAGTAGGAAACTAATATTATGCCTTTTACTGATCAAGAATATTTTGAAGTTATTGAAAAAAACGAAATAGTAAAAAAGGCCTTTGAAAATATTAAGCAAATTTGCATTGATTTACAAAAACAAACAAATTGTCCTGAAGAGGATCTAAAAGATTTTCTTGAATTTATTTCTAAACAATGGAATAAGTAATAATTAAAAAGCCTTTTAAAGGTTAAATTGAAAATTTCAATTTAGTTTTCTGACACAATAAGTTCTAATCTATTTCCTTTTTTGGCTTTGTATTGATACTGGAAGTTCCCTTAGCGGCAGAAACGAAGAAAAAGAAGCCTACAATTCCTGATATACCAAATATCGCAGCCAAAGGATCAAAAGTGAAAGAAAACATAGAATTTATAAAATCAAGATAAATAATAGTTTTTGAATCAAAATTGTACAATTATTGTTAAGTATAAAAAATAACAATCGCGCGATTCATTATGTCATTATTAGTTTCTCAGTAGGTTCAAGAAAATTATTATTCAAATTGATTTTAAGAATAAAAATATCAATACATACCAAAAATCTATTCGTAAGAAAGAGAAAAGTTTTTAAATAATATTTATAGAAATATTGAATAAAACACTACCCAGAGGATCCACAATTGTTGTTTCTTTAGATTATTATCAATTCATGACAGAATTTTACTCAGCCTCTTCCTCAGTAAGTCCTTTAACAGCAATATTATGGTGCTTTTATCCAGTAGCTTTACTTGTAATCATTGAATTACTTCTGGGGGGTGGATTTGACGATGACAATAATGACGATCAAGATGGTGGAATGCTAATACCTGCTTACTCTAGATCAGACGTTTGAATTTTTTGAATTTTTTGAATTAAGTCTCATAAAGAATTAAATTGACCAACAATCTTGATACTACTCATATTTCTCTAATTACACTCATCATTTTTATGATTTCCTCTCTAACCTGGCTCATCTTAAGAACCCTTAAGGAAGGTAGAAAAGCTTTAACAGAAATAAATAAGGATAGATCATGAAATAGAATAAACATTTAAAAATGTAGAATTTGATTAGATTTATAAATCTCTTAGATTTATAAGTTTTACAAAATAAATAGATATATTCAAAAAATTTAAAAACTTTTCCTTCTTTAAGTTTGGGAAAAGCATAAAAAACTTAAACAAATACTAGAATTTGTTTGATTACTTAAGTCAAAAAATTACCAATCTGTTGAAATCCCATTTTTATGAAAAGCCCTCTTTATTATTACTTTAATAAATAAAAATGCATCTAAATTCTCTACTTTATATTTGTTCTATATCTTTATTCATTTATATAATGGCGCTGTTTTGGAGAGACTTGCCAAATCAAAAAAAGTAAATAAATAATTAATATTAAATTTATTGCCTATCAAAATAATTTGAGTTATTAATTTAATATTGGATTTAATTTTTTTATATAAATGCTGAAAGAATCTTCAAATAACAATAACAAAAATATTTTCTCAGAAACTACAAGTATTGAAAAAGAAAAGATGATTTGCAAAGAAGGATTCTGTTCATTACCAAATCGAGATGAGCTCCCAAAACAAGATTCAAATGATGTGAATTTATTTGATCCTATTTAGTAAATAAAAAACATTTTGAGAAATTGAAGATTAAATTGATAGTATTAAATTCTTTGAATTTTTAATAAATGCTTAATAACTTTTTTAATGCATATAAAGAGTTTTGGATTAAAGCTACAGAATTCAAAGGATTCACGACTCGATCAGACTGGTGGTTAGTTCAATTAGCGAATCTTATAATTTCTTTACTAACTATCCCAATATTTTTAAAAACGTTTGGTTTCAATGCTTATGGATTAGTTTGTATCATTCCTCAAATAGCTATTGATATAAGAAGAATCAGAGACTTTGGAAAAGATTGGAAATGGATCTTTATTAATTTAATACCTATCTTCGGATGGATCTTGTGGTTCATCTGGCTAGGCTTTGGTAAGACTGGTAATGGGAAAAATAAACTTATATAGAAATTAACTCCTCATTTTTTTCTTTTTTTAAAATCTACAAATCTTACCTTGTTTCTTAACTCTATTTTTTTTTCAAGAATTCTAAACACATGCATCTCACATTCGGTTAATTTAAGAAACTGATCGAGTGTATCTTTATCCTCTTCATCAAAATTCTCGAAAACTTCTGAAATAGCAGTACTATTTCTAGAAATAAAATCCTCTGCTACATCTTGTGGATTCTTGCCTGATTCGAAATCCTGAAAAGCTTCATAAGAATTAAGTTCTCTTGTTAACCATTTAAACCATGGTTCATTTTTATTATGTTTTTTATTTATGATTTTCTTCATGAAAAAATTTTTACTAGTTTAATCATTATTAGTTATGCATTCTTTGACAGCTGTACAAATACTTATTTTAAGAAAACAATTAAAGATTAACCTTATTTATTTTTTACAAAATAACTAGCATAATTACCATAAAGCTTTTTAAAGAATAAGTATTTATTACTCATTTTTTTGTTTATGAGATAGCTAGAATTTATTTTTAGTAAAGTACATTGTCAATTCCATTTTACGACTTTCCTTCATCTCCAATTTTAATAATTGGTGCTCTTGGCATTGCAGTAGCGATAGCAGTTTTTTTTGTCTCATACCAAAAATATTTCAATTCTCCTTTGAACAAAGAGCGTGCAGAAAAGAAAAAATCCTTAATTAAGGAACAAAAAGAATTAAATGAAAGATTAGAAAAAATAGAAATAGAATTAAAAATTTATAAAAATAACTCTTAAATAGAGATGAGTGAATGATCTCGAATTCAAGACCTTAAATTTTTAAACAGGAATTTTGGTCTATAAGGAATTATGGATAAAGATCATCTTATTGAGTTAATTTCTAATAGTCTTCTTTACGAGAGCAAAAATTCTGACTCTACTAAGAATCTTAGTGACTTTAAAAATTACTTAGAAAGATTAAATCTAGATCAATTGAGAACTATGTCTAAAGAATTTATTCTTTAGTATGATTTTTAAAAATTTTTTGTTAATTAAATATTCTATACTTTTTCAAAATTGTTAATATCAAGAAATAATAAGTGAAATATGCTTAAGGTAACTAGAAGCGATTTTTTAATAAAGCCATTTTTAAAAAGAAATAATATTAGAGCTTGTTCTCAGATTATTTCTACCATCTTCCCAATAATTTCTATTTGGTTAATTGTCCACCAAATAATAATTCAACCTTTTCCATTATTGATTAAATGGTTCCTATTGGTGCCTTTTATAGTCCTTCTAACTCTGTTCTCTTCTCGAACATTCTCATTAATGCACGATTGCGGACATAATTCTCTTTTTACAAAACGGAAATTAAACCGCTTTTTTGGATTTTTACTTGGCTTAGTTAATGGTATTCCCCAGAAGTCATGGTCAATTGATCATGCATTTCATCATAGAAATAATGGAAATTGGGAAATTTACAAAGGGCCGATAGATGTTTTAAGTCTTGAAGACTATAATTCCCTTACAAAAAGAGAGCAAATATTTTATAAGATAAGTCGGAATTGGCTTATGCTTTTCCCTGGCGGTTTTTTTTACTTAGTTTTAAAACCTAGATTAGGACTGGTTATTATTATTTTTAATTTCACTAAAGATATATTGGAAGAGACTTTTATCAAAATAAAAAACAGAGAAATTTCTCAACTTCTAGCTATTAATTCAAGAGTCAAACCACCTTTTTCTGATTATGGAGATAATTTTAGTGAACTATTTGAATTAATAATCAATAACATAGTTGTAATAATAGGTTGGATTTTTATGTGCAAATGGTTGGGATTAGTTTTTTTCTTATCATTTTATTCCGTGATATTAACCTTATCAGCAGCAATTTTAATATGTGTTTTTTTTGTACAACATAACTACGAAAATGCATATGCTAAAAATACAAAAAATTGGGATCTCATCGATGGAGCTATTTTAGGCAGTAGCAATTTAGATATCCCTAATTGGCTAAATTGGTTTTTAGCAGACATATCCTTCCACAGCATTCACCATCTCTCTGAGAGAATACCAAATTACAACTTAAGAGCTTGTCATAAAGCAAACATTCATTTACTCCAACAATCAAAGTTCTTAAAATTAAGCGATTTTTCAAACTGCTTCAAATATATTATTTGGGATAATAAAAATGAAAAATTAGTTCCAATAAATTAATACCTAATTCAACCTTCTTCTCAATTTTCTTTTTAGAGGAATACTGCTATATGCATGAGTACCGATAGATGGAGGCAAGTCATTCTTCAAAGGATGCATAAAAGCATTCGCCATACTCTCTAACATTTTCGAAAGCCAAGTAATTACTGATTTCATTTGAAAATCTAAAAGTGTACTTTTTAATCATCTAACTAAATTACTGAAAAGTAAATCAGTCTTTATGCTGATTTTTTTAAGAAGATTGCCTTATAAATTAATATTAAATAATCAAAATTATTTTTTACTTTTGTGTTTTAAAAGAATGATATTACTATCTTTTTCAAGGTAAAACTGTTGCAAAAAAAATTTAGTAAATAATACTTATTTTTCCTGATTCACTTAATAAATCTAATTATTGAACATAAATTCGTGCTATATCTCTATTCCAAATAAATCAAATAATATTATGAATGATTCATTTGTTTCTACCAACCAGAATACAGAAATAGATTCTATTAATTCATATTTCGAGTGTATTACTGAATGCAGTATTGTGGATGGTCATCAAGAATGTATTACTCGTTGTTTAGAAGTTCATTTAAAGGGAGGTGATCATAATGAATAAAAAAAATTCACCTCAAAGGAAAACAACTTTAAAATGGAACTCGAATGGAGAGCTTTCCGAAATTGATATGTTAAGAATTTTAGAAAAGATATCATCAAACGATCTTAATCAATGTGAATTAACATGCGATTCTGATACAAATTAAGATAGGGTTTTCAATATAGTTCTAAAACTGCTAATAAAAAAGCAGCTCATGGGATTTTTGTAGGATTTTAATTAATCAGATTTCAGTCAAGATTTAGAACATTTTCATAAAAATATAGTTTTATTCTAAAAATTAATTTATAGAACTCCTACCTTTTTTTAAGAATGTTTTACTAATTTCTTTTTTTGTTAGTTGAATCGGTTTTACTAATCCTGAATCACCATGAGTTGGACAATAATAAGTAATAAGCATCCAATTTTTTTCTTGGTTCATAACTAATCACTATTTAGATAATGATTAAGTTAATAGGATGAATTTTGAAAAAATTGCTTTTTTTTAAGCTTTTTTTCTTTTTTACTTAATAATTTATAAAAATTTTGAATCTATTCTTTCAAAATAGATATAAATACGCATGACTTTAAAAAAAAATCCTGCTATTTATTAATAAATTCAAAATTATTCATGTCTCTTGAATCTATATTGATGGTAGTTGCTCCAATCTGTCTTTTTACAGTAGGAGTTATTGTTTTACCTATCCTAGTAAAGCCACGTAAACAATCTGGTTTACCTAAAAGGTATATACGTGGTCTTTAAATTAATTAAGCTTTAAAGAAGAGCAAAGACAATCAGCATAAAAAAGAAATAAATAAAAAATTAATAGGATTTCGATAAAAGAATAAAATAAAAACTGTTTGGCAAAGGTAGTTTTATTTGAAGATGAAATTAAAATCTTAAAAACTTTATCCAAAAAAATTTATCAATTCTTTTCATTATGAGATCCTGTGATGGATAATAGAGCATATAAATTCACTTTTATATAACAAAAATCTTAACCAACAAAAATTTGAGAAATATAAAATTTTCTGGTCTTAAAGGCCAAGCGCTTGTAATAGAGGAAAAAGATATTCCAAGCATAAAAGAATTTAACGATGTTATCCCAGATCAATACTTAAGGAGCAATACCAAAACTTCTTTGAGGTATCTTTTACAATCAGCTTTCATTCAATCATTAGTAGTTGCAATAGGGTTATCTATTCCATTTACCCCAAAAATGATCCCAATTTGGATAATTTACGCATTAATATCAGGTACTACTGCAATGGGATTCTGGGTAATTGCCCATGAATGTGGACATGGAGCATTCTCGAAAAACAAGACATTGGAATCTATAACTGGTTATCTACTACATTCATTACTTCTAGTGCCTTATTTTTCTTGGCAGCGTTCTCATGCAGTTCATCACAGATTCACAAATAACATAACCAATGGAGAAACTCATGTACCTTTAGTAATTAAAGGGAATGGAGTCACAGAAAAAGTTGGTGGACAA
>QCNI01000016.1 GCA_003213255.1 Prochlorococcus sp. AG-424-P16 | reverse complement strand
GTGACAACGGCATTCTTAGTATCGATAAACCTTTTTAACTAGAAGTTCTTCACAAAAAGTTTTGCTATTTTCAAATCTATAGGGGATGTAATTTTTATATTTGAATAAGTTCCTTCAATAATCTTCACTTTCCAATTAAGCATTTCAAATAGAGAAGCATCATCTGTGACTTTCCAGTTTTTATCAATTGCCATCTTATGAGCTTTTTTTAATCTATCTACTAAAAAGCCCTGAGGAGTTTGCGCTGCCCATAAATAATTTCTGTCTGGGGTTTCTTTAATAAAACCCTCATTATCAACAATCTTTATAGTGTCTGTTACCTTGGTAGCTAAAATTACAGCTTCATTTTCATCTAATTGCTTGGCACAAAGGTCTATCAATTCAGGATTAATTAGACATCTAGCGCCATCATGTATTAAAACTTTTTCAGCATCTTTTGGTAACGCTTTTAAACCATTAAAAACTGACTGTTGTCTGGTATCACCACCATTAATCCAATGAACTTTATGGGCAAAATCCTTAGCTGAATTTAGTAATAAGTTTTTATCTTTCGGTTGCCCAATTATTCCAACCCAGTCTGTTGAGCTTGCAGAAAATACAGATTTAAGTGTCCAATAAATCAAAGACTCTCCCTCTAAATCAATAAGTAATTTATTTTTTCCAGCTTTCATTCTGCTACCACTTCCTGCAGCTGGTATTAAAAAGTGCACAATAGAAGGATTTAATATTTTCTAGACAATTATAAATAAAAGCAATATCTTTACACAAATAGTACTACGATTGAAAATTATAAAATTTCATAATGTCCAATACAAATTCATTATCAGGCAAAGTTGCTTTAATCACTGGAGCTAGCAGAGGAATTGGTAAAGAAATTGCTTTAGAACTAAGCCTCTTAGGAGCAGAAGTTTTTATTAATTACTCTTCTTCTGATGAAAAAGCTGAAGAAGTTGTAAATTCAATAAAAAACTCGGGAGGTAAAGCTCATAAATTAAAATTTGATGTATCAATAGAGGATTCTGTCGGTTCAGCTTTTGAAGAAATCATAAAAATTAATGGTTCCATTGATATTCTTATTAACAATGCTGGTATTACTAGAGATGGACTATTGATGAGAATGAAATCGGAACAATGGGATGATGTATTAAATACAAACTTAAAAGGGGTTTTTCTTTGTACAAAATATGCTTCAAAATTCATGATGAAAAAAAGAAGTGGTAGTATCGTAAATATTTCATCTGTTGTTGGAATAATTGGTAATCCCGGTCAAGCAAATTATTCTGCAGCTAAAGCTGGAGTTATTGGATTCACCAAAACTTGTGCTAAGGAATTTGCTTCAAGAGGTATAAACGTAAATGCAATAGCTCCAGGCTTTATAGAAACAGAAATGACTGAAAAACTTAATACTGAAGAGATACTTAAAGTTATCCCTTTAGGGAAATTAGGAAGTTGTACTCAAATTGCAAACTTAGTGTCATTCTTAGTTTCAAGTGATGCAGGAAGTTATATTACAGGGCAAACAATCAGTATAGACGGGGGTATGAGTATTTAGTTATGTACTTTCATAAGGCTGGCCTAATTCATCTCTCAACCTTCTAATTTTTTGTAAAAGTTTTAGTCTTCGACTTCTAGCAGTTAATGTTAAGAAAAATCTTAAAGGAAAGTATATTAGTGTCATAGCAATCGCGAGAATTGCTGTAAGAGTAAAAATAAGATTATTTGTTTCTTCCATAACTTAAAGATACTCTTATTTGAGTTAATTTGTATTTCCTATTAAAAGAAATTCGGCTTTCCCCACTTAATTAAATATCCCTTAAAAATGATTCTATGGGAGATTAGAATAAGACAGAAATCGAGCAAACATGGCTAAACAGTTAAGTTTTTCTAATGAATCAAGAGAAGCGCTAGAAAAAGGTGTTAATTTCGTAGCTAATGCGGTAAAGGTTACTATTGGGCCGAAGGCAAAAAACGTTGTTATAGAAAAGAAATTTGGTTCACCAGATATAGTAAGAGATGGATCTACAATTGCTAAAGAGATCGAGATTGAAAACCCTATTTCTAATTTAGGTGCGAAATTAATAGAACAAGTTGCATCCAAGACAAAAGAGAGTGCTGGTGATGGAACAACAACAGCAACCATTTTAGCTCAGAAAATGGTTCAGGAGGGATTAAAAAATATTGCTTCTGGGGCCAATCCTATGGAGTTAAAAAAAGGTATGGAGTCAGGCCTAGCTTTTGTCTTAGAAAAATTAAGTTCTAAAAGTATTTCATTAAATGGTTCTGATATCCAAAAAGTTGCAACAGTTAGTGCTGGAGGTAATGAAGAAATTGGATCTATAATTTCGAAAGCAATGGATATTGTTACTTCAGATGGTGTAATAACTGTCGAAGAATCTCAATCACTAGAAACAGAATTAGATATAACCGAAGGTATGTCTTTTGATAGAGGTTATAGTTCTCCATATTTCGTAACGGACCAAGAAAGACAAGTTTGTGAACTTGAAAATCCTAAAATATTAATAACTGATCAAAAAGTATCAACCTTAGTTGATCTAGTTCCAATACTTGAAGAAATTCAGAAGTCAGGCTCACCTTTTCTAATTATTGCTGAAGATATCGAAGGAGAGGCTTTAACCACTCTGGTTTTGAATAAGAATAGTGGGGTTTTAAATGTAGCTTCCGTAAGAGCTCCGTTATTTGGTGAGAGAAGAAAAGCTGCCCTTGAAGATATTGCAATTCTTACAGGGGCTAAGTTAATTAGCGAAGATAAATCGATGACACTTGATAAAGTATCGATTAATGATTTAGGCAAAGCAAAAAAAATAACTATCACAAAGGATAAAACTACAATTGTTGCCTTCGAAGACACTAAAGATTTAGTTAAGGCTCGAGTAGAGAAATTAAAGAGAGAGGTTAATATAACTGAATCTGAGTATGATCAGGATAAAATCAATGAAAGGATAGCCAAACTAGCCGGAGGAGTTGCTCTTATCAAAGTAGGAGCTGCTACAGAAACAGAGATGAAGTATAAAAAGTTAAGAATCGAAGATTCCCTTAATGCTACGAAAGCTGCTATTGAAGAGGGTGTTGTTTCTGGAGGAGGACAAACTTTAATTGAAATATCAGAGGACCTTTTAAAATTAAGTGAAACATCTTCAGATGATTTAAGAACGGGGATAAATATAGTCAAGGAAGCCCTTTTGGAACCTACCAAACAAATAGCAAAAAATGCTGGTTTTAATGGTGATGTAGTTGTCGCTGAAATCAAAAGGCTTAACAAAGGCTTTAATGCTAATTCAGGACAATATGAGGATTTAAAAGATTCAGGAATATTAGATCCAACCAAAGTAATAAGATTAGCTCTTCAAGATTCAGTATCTATTGCGGCTATGCTCCTTACAACAGAAGTTGCGATGGCCGACATCCCTGAACCTGAAGCCGCCGCCCCTGGAGGACCAGGTGGAGATCCAATGGGGGGAATGGGTGGCATGGGAATGCCAGGAATGGGTGGCATGGGAATGCCAGGAATGGGTGGCATGGGAATGCCGGGTATGATGTAAAAGCTAACTAGCTTTTTTATCGTTGTTAATCCACTTTCTTAAATTTTTAATATAAGGTAGGGGTAATTTTGGTGTTTTAGTAAATTGATTTACTTTATTAGAATTTTGATTTTTGCCAGATATTTCATTGCTTCTAGCAGTTTCCAGGTCATTTGATTCCATATTTGTTTCTTCAGTATTTTCAAAAGTTTTTGATAATTCAAGCTTAATTTGTTCTTGATTTTCTTCATACACATTATCAATTATAGATATATGTTCTTGATTTTCTTCATGCATTTCATCAATTAAAGAGATCTGTTCTTGATTTTCTTCATGCACATTATCAATTAAAGATATCTGTTCTTTATTTTCTTTTTGTAGTGAACTATGGATTAATAAATCATTTAATGAATCAATCCCAAATCTATGGACCCACTTAATAACAATATTTTCTTTAAGCAAAAAATTATTTTCTAAAGAGGCTTGTTTAAAAACTTCTATTAAATGATTTTTTAAAAGCATAAAATTTCTAATTTAACTTTCTATTTAACAGAGGCCTTATAATAATCAAGGAAAAAACTGTTAAAGAAAATAAAATTGAGATACAACTCTTACAAGTTAAATCACCATATGGGGCATGTAAAGCCACTAATTCTAAATCCATAGTTTGTGTATAGGCAGTCCTAATAGGTTCAATAGCAAAAGTTAATGGATTTAATGAAGCTAACCAGCCCAGCCAATTTGGCATAAAAGAAATTGGAGCTAAAGCAGTACTCGCAAATAGGAGAGGTAAATTTATTACGAATATAAGAGCGATTAATTCAATATGTCCAGGCAAAACAAACGCTAAACATAAACTTATTGATGTCACAAAAAGAACTAATAAAATTAGTGTGGCAAATACAATTTCTAAACCATATAAGTTGGGCCATCCATAACCCAAAATGTATGAAACAACCATTATTACAATACTCTGAACAAAGCTCAAGATTGTTATGTAAAAAAAAGAAGATAAAACTATGGATAATCTACTGGTTAAAGGAGCCACAAGTAATCTATTAAGAAATCCAAACTCTCTATCAAACATTAAAGGAAGACCAGAGTTTAGGGCTCCGCTAAAAGCAGTAAAAACAATAAGTCCTGCTCCTAAAAAATTCCCATAAGAATCAACACCTGGTAAAAAACCTTCAGGAGCTTTAGAGAATAATGCCCCAAATAAAAAAAGCCAAATTATTGGTTGTAATATTCCTGCTAAAAGAGTTGATGGTCTTCTTTTTAATTGAATAAATAATCTCTTTGTTAAGGCAAATGTTTCTTGATATAAAAAAAATATATTGTACTGTTGTAATTCCATAATTAGCAGTAATTAGTATTCATTATAGTTAGTTAACCAAAAAGTTTTTTTATCGCATGGATTGCTTTGATTCTTTTTTTAGGTCTCTTTTCCCTGCCATTGAAATTTCAGCATCCAATAATGTTTTTCCAGTTGCCTGAAGATATACATCATCCAAGCTTGGCTGACTTTGGGTAAGAGAAAAAATTTCAAACTTTGAGAAAGCCAATTCTACTTTTAGCTTCGTAAGTAAATCTTTTTGCTTATCTGCTACGAAATTTATAGAGAAACCTTGAGCTTCATTTATGATAATCTGACTAATTCCATCTATTGAAGATAAAATTTTAGATATATTATTTGCTTCTTCCAGGTTACTAAATTCTCTTACTTTCAAAGTTACTCTATCTCCTCCTAATTTATTTTTGAGCTCTGCAGGAGTCCCTTTTGCTATAACTCTTCCATCATCAATTATCACTAATCTGTCTGCCAATTTATCTATTTCATCAAGATAGTGACTACTTAAAATAATGGTCATTCCATTATTTCTCAAATCTTTCAAAAGTTGCCATATAATACTTCTACTTTCAATATCTAAACCAACTGTAGGTTCATCCAAAATTAATACTTGGGGCAAATGTAAAAGTCCAGCTGCCAGATCTATTCTTCTTTTCATTCCCCCTGAATAAGTTCCGCACTTTCGATCAATCCAATCATTCATTTCTAATTGATCTATTAATTTATTTATCCTTTCAAATTTTTTATTTTTGTTGATGTGATATAAATCTGATTGAAAATCCAAAAGCTCTCGTCCAGTTAATATTTTATCAAGTGCAATGTCTTGGGCAACATAACCAATTAATTCTCTAATTTTCCTTGAATTTTTTATCAGATTAATATTATTTATAAAAACTTCTCCACTATCAGGCTCTATTAAAGTAGCAAGTATTTTTATTAGTGTTGATTTGCCAGCACCATTTGGGCCTAGTATTCCGAATAATGTGCCAGCTTCAATTTCTATCGATAAATTTTTTAATGCCTTGATATCTGAATAAGATTTTGAAAGCCCTTTTACTTTTATATAATCCATCAAACTTACAATTTACTTAAAAAACATTTTACATCTAATTTAATTACTAAGCAGGGATAATATAGATAAAAATATTTGCATAGATTGATGCTCAAATTCTACAGATAGTTGGGTTCTGGAAATTAATAACAAAAGACAAATACCAAACATATAGAGAATAGACCACCTAAAGAGAGACTTTGCTCTTGAAAGATCATCAGGAGATTTCTTTAATTCATTTATTAGTTGCAGAAGTCTTCCATTAAATGGCAACAGCATAATTCCGTATAAAAGACCCCCTTCAGGTAAGGCAAAAACTCCCATAATACTCATTAAAATTGTTGCCCATCCATAACGAGAAATAGCTTTAGCAGTAAAAACAGATCCTTTAACAGAAGGGAGCATAGGAATACCAACAGATGCGTAATCATCCTTCAGCAAAATTGCAAGTGCCCAAAAATGAGCTGGGGTCCATAACATTACTAAACCAAACAACCACCAACCACTAAGACCTACATGCCCTGTAGCAGCAGATGCTCCAACTAAAGGTGGTATCGCACCAGCAACTCCTCCAAAAACAATATTTTTTGTTGTACGAGGTTTCAAAATAACTGTATATAAAATTACGTAGCTAAATAAACCAAGAAGAGTTAATCCCGCAGCCAAATAATTTACACCACTTACTAAAAGCATCGAAGCTGCCAAAGTACATGACACAGCAGCTAAAAATACAGTCTCAGATGACAACTTCCCAGCTGGTAAGGCTCTTTTGCTAGTTCTAGTCATCCTTTTATCTAATTCCATTTCCCATAAGCAATTAAGAGCTCCTGCTGCTGCTGCTGCCAAAGCTCCGCCTCCTAAAGTACAGATAAGTTTCGGTGAAGACAAAGGCCATTCTTCAGTTAAAGCCATTCCTCCCAAAGTTGTTGCCAGTAAAAGTGGGATTAATCTGGGTTTTGCTACTTCAAGCCAAGGGGGCAAAGTTATTTTTTTTCTTGAAGGTACAACTTCATCCCTAATTGAAGATTTATAATTCAAGTTTTCTAAGTTACTACTGTTCATGAATTGATACCAACCATTTGAGAATTTAGGGAGTGGTTTAGACCTTTTTTGGTAAAAGGATTTCTAAAAATTAATGTTGTTAATATCGCAATAAATAAAGAGGCGTTAAGTTGATGACCGATAATAAAAATAGGTTCATTCAAATTTGTTTTAAGACTTAAAACACCCAAAGCAATTTGGGAAAACAATAGAAAAATAAGTGCTGAGAGATATTTCCAATTTTCATTTAGCAAACTTCTCTTATAAATTGCAGCAGCAATAATCGATAGAATTGAAAAAGCAATTGGAAAAGCAAATAATTTATGAGTATTTAGAATTAGACATTGTTCATTAAAAGATAAACAGATATGTGCTGACCAGGTTGATGAAAGCCTTACTCCAATAAAAGATTGAATAAGAGTAAGTAAAAGAGGAAAAAACAATAAAAATCTCCACCAAATTAATGGCTCTTCTATATCACCATTTTCTAAATTTTGATTTATTGAAATTGTTGTGATGAGAAGTAGAAAAGCTATTAAAAGATGGCCAGTAACAGTATATGAATCAAGCAAGTTTATTACTGTTAAAGCTCCAAAAGATCCTTGGACAATAACGAGAAAAAGTAATAGTGAATAAGTTTTAGGTAACCAATTTGGAATTTCATTTTTCCAAATAATTGAAAGGGCAAATTTAAAAAGAATTAATATTCCAACCAGAAAAGCATCCAGACGATGAAACCACTCTAGAAATACTCTTAGGTTCATATGATTAAAAGGCAAAAAAGATCCATAACATAATGGCCAATCTGGACAGGCAAGTCCAGCCTCCATAACTCTAGTAGCACCTCCAATTACTATTAGTGCGATAAGTGCGAGTACACTATGACTTCCCAACCTTTTAAAAATTGTCAGATATTTTGATTTATATAATTGGTTATTAATCAAATGGATAAAACCTATTATTTTGCATAATAAATTAGATTTAAAAACCAAACATTAATTAAAAATTAATATGTTTAATTTAAAAAATAATTTACTAATTTAATCTTTTTTCCCTGACAATTAACTCTAAAAAGTTATTAATAATACCCCTTTTATTTCATAAATCTTAAGAAGTTGTGAATTTAAATGTTTTTCTTTTAACAAAGGATGCAGGATTAAAAAAATTGAATATCTTTAGGATATAAATACAAATTTTTAGAGATCAATTGTTAAATAAAAACTTTTATTTAATACTAATTATTTCCCTTGTTTTTACTATATCTTTTTGGATTGGTTTTAATGTAAATTTGCTCCCAGCTGAAGCAAGTATTAATGCACCAATTTACGATGAACTCTTTAAAATTCTTTTCATCATTGGATTAATCATTTTTATAGGAATGACAATAGCTGTTATATATAGCTTATTTAAATTTAGAAAAAGAAATGATCAGATAGGCGATGGCATAGCTCTAGAGGGAAATTTAAGCTTAGAAATTGTATGGACAATTATCCCTTCAATAATTGTTTTATTAATTGGTTTATACAGCTACAACATCTACGATCGAATGGGAGGGATGAAAGAACTAAATCATAATCACGAAATGATGACTTCTAATACTGAAAAAATTTGGGCTGGAATAAGTCAAACCTCTGATAATGAAATAGCAATAAATAATTTATCAATTGAAGTTTCAGCTATGCAATTTGCATTTCTATTCAATTATCCAAAAGGCAATTTTATATCAGGAGAATTACACGTTCCTGTTGATCAAAAAGTATCAATGAAAATGGAATCCAAAGATGTGATTCATGCTTTTTGGGTACCAGAGTTCAGAATTAAACAGGATATTATTCCTGGACAACCAACTATTCTAAATTTCACTCCAACAAAAGTAGGAAAATATCCGATAATTTGTGCAGAATTATGTGGTCCATATCATGGAGGAATGAGAGCCTCCATAATTGTTGAAGAAGAATCTGATTACAACGAATGGTTTAACAAAAATAAAAAACCAGAGGTAAATTTATGACAATATCAATTGATCCACAAAATACTAATAATGAAAGTCTTCAACCTAAAGGTTGGCTTAGATACTTTAGTTTTAGCCTTGATCATAAAGTAATTGGGATACAATACTTAGTCTGCGGTTTTCTTTTCTATTTAATAGGAGGAACCTTAGCTAGCGCTATAAGAATTGAACTAGCTAGTCCAATGTCTGACTTTATGCCGAGAGATGTATATAACCAAGTTTTAACCCTACATGGAACAATAATGATTTTCCTATGGATAGTGCCTGTAGTTAACGGTGCTTTTGGAAATTATTTAATTCCATTTTATGTAGGTGCTAGAGATATGGCATTTCCAAGATTGAATGCTGTAGCTTTTTGGTTAATTCCTCCTTCAGGTTTGATGCTGGTAGCAAGCTATTTTGTTGAGGGTGCAGCTCAGGCTGGATGGACGGCTTATCCTCCTTTGAGCATAACTACTCCTCAATCAGGACAAATTATTTGGATTCTGAGCGTTCTATTACTTGGAGGCAGTTCTATATTTGGTGGAATAAACTTTATCGCGACCATTATCAAATTAAGAAGGCCAGGATTAAAACTTATGCAATTGCCAATGTATTGTTGGGCAATGCTAGGGACAAGTCTATTAGTTGTTTTGTCAACTCCTGTTTTAGCAGGCACTTTAATTCTACTTAGCTTCGATATCATCGCTAATACAGGGTTTTTTAATCCTGTTTTAGGTGGCAATGTCGTAGTTTATCAGCATTTATTTTGGTTTTATTCTCATCCAGCTGTATACATTATGGTCCTTCCTGCCTTTGGTTTAGTTAGTGAAATACTTCCTGTACATGCTAGAAAACCACTTTTTGGATATACAACAATGGTTTTTTCAATAATGGGGATAGTAGTTTTAGGTTTAGTTGTTTGGGCGCACCACATGTTTACTAGTGGAACGCCCCCTTGGATGAGATTATTTTTTACTATCGCCACAGCATTTATTGCTGTTCCGACGGGTATAAAATTTTTCAATTGGGTTGCAACATTATGGGGAGGTAAAATTTCCATCAATAGTGCAATGTTATTCTCTTGCGGATTTATTATAAATTTTGTTTTTGGAGGTATTACAGGAGTTGCTTTGGCACAGGTACCTTTCGATATTCACGTACATGATACATATTTCGTTGTAGCCCATTTTCATTACATAGTTTATGGAGGGACTGTTTTTATTATTTTCTCTTCAATTTATCATTGGTTCCCTAAAGTAACTGGAAAAATGCTTAATGAAAAATTAGGAATTTTACATTTTATCATTACTTTTATTGGATTTAACTTGTGCTTTGCTCCTCAACATTGGCTTGGTTTAAATGGAATGCCGAGAAGAGTTGCAGAATATGATCCTCAATTTCAGTTCGTTAATCAAATTAGTAGCCTTGGGGCTCTTTTGATGGCTATAAGTACAATTCCTTTTTTAATTAACGTATTCCTTAGTGTGAGAAATGGAAAAAATGCTGGAGATAACCCTTGGAATGCTCTTACACCTGAATGGTTAACATCTTCTCCACCTCCAGTTGAAAACTGGGAAGGAGAAGCTCCGTTAGTTGAAGAACCATATGGTTATGGTAAAGAAATTTCTGAACAAAAATAAAAACAAATGACAACTCTAGATAGCTCAAAAGAAATTCAAAAAAATAATTCTGAAGTTAATGAAACACATGAAGACTTCAGAATGTTTGGTCTTATAACTTTCCTAATTGCGGACGGAATGACTTTTGCTGGATTCTTTGCTGCTTATTTAACTTATAAAGCGGTAAATCCATTACCAGATGGTGCTATTTATGAATTAGAACTACCAATACCTACTCTCAACACAATTTTGTTACTTGTTAGTAGCGCAACTTTCCATAAAGCAGGCAAAGCACTTTTAAAAGATAAAAACTCAGATTCCCAAAAATGGTTATTTTTTACTGCTTTTCTTGGAATTATATTTTTAATATGTCAATTATTTGAATATTTTCATTTACCTTTTGGATTAACCGATAATTTATTTGCAAGTACTTTTTATGCTCTTACTGGTTTTCATGGATTACATGTCACTTTAGGCACTTTAATGATTTTAATTATTGCTTGGCAATCGAGAATCAATGGAGGAAGATTAACCAGTCAAAATATGTTTCCATTGGAAGCTGTTGAATTGTACTGGCATTTTGTAGATGGAATATGGGTTGTTTTATTTATTATTTTGTATCTTTTATAAAAAACTTAATTTCAAAAATTAAATATATTTTTTATTAATTTATATTGCCACAATTCTTCTTTTTAGTAAGAATATATAATTATGAATTTTTCAGATAATGCTAGAAGGAAAAGAACTTCTTGAAAAAGCAAAGTTATTAAGTAAAAAATCTGAAGATGAGATAGCTAAAGGTTGTGGGTACGTAGGTCCAAGTGGAAGAATCTTAAGAAAAAGTTTTTATAGGGCACTTATCGAAGCTAAGGGTTACAAAAGAGGAAAGGGTCGTTTGGGGAAAAATGATAATAGAGCTTCAAGAGGCAGACAGACAGAATTCAAAACTAAAGTTCATGGCAATGGGAACTTATTAATTGGTCACGTCTACACTAAAAAATTAGGTCTAGAACCTGGTCAGGAATTTAAAATCGATCTTAAAAAAGAGTCAAAAACAATTTATCTGATTCCATTAAATTAAAAAATATATTTTACCAACCGTTTTCTTTAAGCCACTCGGAAGAAATATTATCAGAAGATAAATCTTGATTACTATTTTTATTAAATAAAAGTAATTTCTCTACGTATTTTATTAGTGCATCTGCCTCAAGGTTTACACTATCACCGATATTTAATTTATTCAGATTTGTGTTATGCCAAGTATGAGGAATTATCGCAATAGTAAATATTTCTCCTTCCCGCTTGTATTTTGCAATCGTAAGACTTATACCATTTACACAAATACTCCCTTTATTAACTACATATTTTGAAAAATTATTATTTTTCCACTTAATTGATAAGAGCCAAGATTTCTCTAATTTTTCTATATTCTCAACTGTTCCAAGGCCATCAACATGTCCACTTACTATATGCCCTCCTAGACGATCAGACACCCTAAGAGCGGGCTCTAAATTAACAATCTGATTCAGATTCGACTTTATTCCTAAAGTTGTTTTTTTTAATGTCTCCTCACTAACATCAACAGTAAATTTATTTTGAAAAATCTCTTTAACTGTCAAACAAATTCCATCAACAGCTATGCTATCACCGATTGCCATATCAAATAAATTATCTTGAATTTCAATTTCTAAAATATTTTTTTCTTGTCTTAGTTTTCCAACTGATTGAATTATTCCTGTAAACATAGATTTAAGAAAAATATTTTTGCAAAATTTTGTATTTACTCTAATTTACTTTAAATGATTTTCAACTATAAATAAATTAAAGAGTAAATAAAAAGAAATTAATCATATTTAGATGATTATTAATTCACAAAAGAGATCATTTGGTAAAGGGGCGAAAGTGAGCTTATTCACTTTAGGGACAATGCGAGCTACTGAAAGTCTCGAAAAAATGTATAGCATAATAAAAAATGCATATAATGTAGGAATTAACCATATAGAAACAGCACCCTCTTATGGTGAGGCTGAATCGCTCATAGGAAATTCAATAAAAAAATTAGCAATAGAAGAGAATATAAAAGAAAAAAATTGGGTGATTACTTCCAAAGTTTTACCAAAGGGTGATTTTGACTTTTTAAAAAATAATTTTAAAAAGTCTCTTAAAAATTTAAATCGCGAGAAAATTAATAATCTTGCAATTCACGGACTCAACTTAAAACAACATCTAAATTGGGTTCTTGCTGGAGAGGGGAAGAAATTCATATCTTGGATACTTGAGAAGGAACTAGTTGATCAAGTCGGTTTTAGTTCTCACGGAAGTTATTCACTAATTCAAGATGCAATTAATTGTGATGTTTTTACTTTTTGTAGCCTTCATTTACATTATTTAGATCAATCTAAGGTTGCTTTAGCAGAGGAAGCCATAAAAAAAGGTATGGGAGTTTTAGCAATATCACCTGCAGATAAAGGCGGTAGATTGTATTCTCCAAGTGATATTTTGATAGAGGCCTCTAAGCCTTTTCATCCATTAGAATTAGCGTATCGATTTCTTCTGGCAAAAGGCATTACAACTTTATCCTTGGGAGCAACAAACAAAAAAGATTTTGAATTTGCGTATAAACTTAGAAATTCATTCGAGAAGCTTACAAAACTTGAAAAAAGCGCCCTTAATAAAATTGAGGAAGTTTCTAATGAAAGATTAAACTCAACCAAATGTGAACAATGTAGATCTTGTCTTCCATGTCCAAATGAAGTGCCTATCCCAGAAATACTTCGTTTAAGAAATATATCTGTTGGTTATGGCCAATTAGAATTTTCAAAAGAAAGATACAATTTAATAGGAAAAGCTGGCCACTGGTGGGAAGAAAAAAATGCCTCATTTTGTCAAGAATGTAATGAATGTGTTCCTAAATGTCCTAGTAAATTAGATATACCAAATTTATTAAAGGAAACTCATAACTTATTAATTGAAAATCCTACAAAAAGATTATGGGGATAAGGACTCATTCCAGATATTTTTAAGATCAATTTTTTGTTCATTTGTTAAGACAGGGAAAGACCAACTATTTTCCCAACATTTCTCAGTAGGTCCTGAAATGCGGAGCATTTCAGTTTTATATTTACTTTGCAAATAATCACTATTGAATGGAAGATACCAACCCTGGCTTACTAATTTATCTACTATTGATTTATTTTCTAAAGATTTAATCCATTTAATTAATATTGCATTATTTAGATTTGATCGACTAAGTAGAAAATGCCACATCAAAGGTACGCCTTGGTTTGGGAAAACTAAAGAAAGCCTTGGATCTATTTTTAAATATTTTGAACAAAGACTATAAGGAACTATTGCGACAATAGCATCAGAATTAATCAACCAATTGAGCATATTTTTATCATCAAATAACATTGCTTGGCCTTTGAGTTTTTTTAAAGAATTAGATGAATTAATTTTTTGAGCAATTGACAATAATATTCTGGGACTTTGTGGAAAAATAATTTTCCCAGTTAATTTTTTAGAAAGAAGAAAATCCCAAGATGTTCTTGCTGAATTTATTAATTCTTTATTATTTTTAATGATAATTGTATAGGGCACTACGCCAATAGGAAATAATTTACTCATCTGATTTTGGTTAAAGCTTCCTAAAAAATCTATCGATCTCTTATCCAAGTTTTCGAACAGTGCATATTCATTTATTTTTTCAAATTCTGAAAAATCTATACTAGAAATCCATCCATCATTTATTAATGTAAAGTCAGAATTGAAAATCGTGTTTCTATTTTTTTGTAGCCGAATATTTTCAAAATTAATTTTTTCCTGCTTCCAATCTTTTGGAATAGTATCTCTAAAAGATTCTGGATAAAAAGAACTTTGTAATGCAATTTTTACTTTATTAGGTAGATTACTGCAAGAGTTTAAGAAAAATAAAAGCGAAAGCTTACCACAATTTAAAAATTCTCTTCTGGTTGCAAATTTTGAAAACATTCAGCAATCCTTCTCTAAAGAAATTTGACCTAGACCCTTCATCATTTCCAGATTTTGTTGACACAATGAAACTATTTCTTCATTTTTAAATCCATCTAAGAAAGCAAGCAATGATATTCCACCAGCTCCTACACCTTCTTTTACATGCCCTAATTCATAATCCTTTAATTCTTTGTATTTTGAAGATTTGAAATTTAAAGGACTGGCTAAACCTAATAATTTGACATCATATTTTTCATTAATAATATTTACTAAATCATTTAGAGAATTATCTTTCACAAGCCACCCAGTTGTCGCAATAAAAACATCTTCAATAAATTCATCTTTATTTTTTTCATCTAAAAATTCTAATACAAGCAAAATAACCGCTAACATCTGACTTCCACCAGACAAAATTACAGGTTGTTTTGCTAACCTGGCACCATTTAGAAGACCCATTGAGAAAGCTTGGAAAGGATCACCTACCGCCGCGACAACATCAAAAGAGTCGAAATCAGCCTTAAAATTTGCATTGAAAAGTCCTCTTTTAACTACTTGTCTTCTTAGTTCTCTTGGAGCTTTAAATAAACTACTCCCTACTAAATTAGACACCTGCAAACCAAAAGCTTCCATTACTGCCTGAGCAGTTGTGGTACCACCGGGTACAGATTCAGAAATTAAAACTGGTTGTTTTAAGGATTTTCCTAACGCAAGACCTTTTTCATAGAGATTTAAAACTCTCTCTTTACTCATCGATTTACCTGTAGTAAGACAATTTGATGGGCCTAAATTTCTATCTTCTATAACCAAATGATTAAAATAAGGCTTTGCTCCTAATCCCAGAGGAACAATAACCGGATAAATATTTATAAGCTTTGAACAAACATGACTGATTAGGGCAGGGGTTACTCCTGCATTGAGAAGAGGCAATTTATATTTATGATCTTTTGAAGCACCCTGAAGCAAAAATTCGGCATCTGCGAGAGCAGTTGTTCTCCGTGATTCTGCATTAATACCTGCTGCAGAAATTCCTGAGATTTGAGATGTATTAGTGCCTGCTATTATAAGAAATATTTTTAAATTTTTAATATTCTTTTTCAGTATTTCTATTTTTTTAAGTTGTCTTTTTTTATTGGATTCATTACCAAAAAATTTTATCCCTAACTTTGTACTGTACATTCTTACTTTTTTCAATTATTAAAATTAACTAAGAAATTTAATAATCTTGGAGGATCTGGGATCGTTAATTTAAATCTAGGAAACAGAGAATAGGCAAATACATGCACAGTTAAAACATAAACTATTTCTTGAAAAATTATTAATAAAATTGCAACTAATTGTATACTCACAATTGAGGGATATAAAGGTAAATTAAATAATCCAATGAACTTTTCTATTAGTCCATAACTCGCTCTAGTAATTAACACCCAAAGATTATCTCCAACCAAAGTAGATAATGCTATTACTCTTAGAAAGAAGCCAAGGGTTCCAATAACAACTCCCCCAATTAAACTAAGTTTCCAACTCTTTTCTTTAAACCAACACCAACCTAACCAAAAAGCCAAGAACCCATAAGGAAATAAAAATAAAGTTCCTCTAACAGGGCCCATTATTATGAATAAAAGTAGAAATTGTATTAAAAGTCCTTCCAATGCAATTTGAGTTCCTCTTCTCAAGTGCAATAAGATCATTGGGAGGGGTAAGATCAACCTTAATAAAGCTCCCCCAATTGGCAAATAATATAATGCAACCCATAATAAAGAGGAAAGAGATGCTAAATAAGAGGTTTCGACAATATTTAATGCTTCGGTTTTTGTTTTTATTTTCATTTTTTGTTAAATATTTTTAATTAATTTTTATTCATACTTTTATTTTTTGAATCTAAGATACGTTCAATCTTTTCTATTTCAAAATTTACCTCAGAATTACTCAATATGGAACTTAACTCTGCAGTAGGATCTTTTGGATCTACATCTTTTAAAATGAATATTATTTTGTAAGATTGAAGCTCAATTTTTCTTTTTTTTGAAAGATTCTTAATTTTTTTATTTTTTTTATCATCAAATTTTTTGTTTTCTTTTTCTAAATTAATATCGTTTTTATTTTCTGGAACATTTTTTGGCTTTTCTACTTTTTTTATTTTTTTATTTTTTTTATCATCAAATTTTTTGTTTTCTTTTTCTAAATTAATATCGTTTTTATTTTCTGGAACATTTTTTGGCTTTTCTACTTTTTTTATTTTTTTATTTTTTTTATCATCAAATTTTTTGTTTTCTTTTTCTAAATTAATATCGTTTTTATTTTCTGGAACATTTTTTGGCTTTTCTACTTTTTTTATTTTTTTATTTTTTTTATCATCAAATTTTTTGTTTTCTTTTTCTAAATTTACATTATTTTTATTTAATAAATTATTTTGTAAATCTTCATTTTTGCTTGTTTTTTCTAAATCATTAAAACTACTTTCAAGAAAATTTCCAATCCTTCCTCCAGAGCATGATTGCAAGAAAATTAAAAAAATTAATAAAAAAAATTCTTTTTTTTTTAAAATCATATTTTTTCTAACTTTTCTTTTTCCTTGTAGTTTTTTTATTACTAATCTTTGTTTTTTTAAAAATTGAGCCTTTTTTATCTTTTAGTTTTTCTTCTATAAGACATACTGCGTCATCTATGGTAATTTTTTCTATGTCAGTATCTTTGGCAATCGAAACATTAGTTTTGCCACATTTTAAATAGACCCCATATCTTCCATTTAATATTTGAATTTTTTCTTTAAATTCTTTCGGTTTTCCAAAGTCTTTTAGTACCTCTTGACCACCTCTACCCATTTTTGGCATCGCAAGAATTTCTAATGCTCGTTCTATATCAACTGTAAAAACATCATCCTCTTTCTTTAAGGATCTGTTTTCAGATTCATTTTCATTTTTAATCCATTTGATATACGGGCCAAATCTTCCTCTATCAGCCTCAACAACTCCTCCTTCAGGATGAACTCCTAACAGTCTAGGCAAACTTAAAAGTACAAGAGCCTCATCTAGTGTTAGATCATCAGTTTTCAACTCTTTGGGTAATGAAGCTCTTCTTGGTTTAGCTTTATCTTGATCATTATTTCCCAATTGTACGTAAGGTCCATAAGGGCCAAATCTTAAAAAGACTTTTTCCCCAGTTTTTGGATCAGTGCCAAGATCCGATGGGCCGCTTAAGATTTGATCAACTTGCTTTATGTCTAAATCTCCAGGAGTAATATCCATTGGAAGATTACCTTTCGCCTGAATTTCATTACCAGATTCATCAATTTTGGTACCCTCTAGCCATGGTCCGTTGGAGCCTATTCTGACTACGCAAGGAAGGTCTTCGAAATCAACTTGTCTATAAGCTTTCCCATCAATATCACCCTCTGTTTTCTGAACTTTTACCTCCAAACCATTTTTACCTTTATAGAAAGTTTCTAGGTATGGTAGCCATTCAAGATTGCCTGAAGATATTTCATCCAATGAAGATTCCATTTTTGCAGTAAAAGTAGTATCAACCAGATCAGGGAAATGTTCTTCTAATAAAGCAGTAACAGCAAAAGCTGTAAACGTTGGAGCCAAAGTATTGGAAGATATATTCGCATAACCTCTATCAACTATGGTCCCAATAATGCTGGCATATGTAGAAGGTCTTCCAATCCCTTCTTTTTCAAGAACTTTAACTAATGCAGCCTCTGTATATCTTGCAGGAGGTTTAGTCTCATGAAAAGTAGATTCCTTATTAGTAACTTCAAGACATGTTCCAGTTGTTAGGTTTGGGAGAATAATTTCTTGTTGTTCAAGGGATGAACTTGGATCATCACTTCCCTCGACATAAGCTCTGAAGAATCCTGCGAAATCAATACTTTTTCCGCTCGATTTAAATAATCCATCCCCCACTCTAATTTCAGCATTAATCATTGTTAACCTAGCTTCCGCCATTTGACTAGCAACAGTTCTTTTCCAAATTAAATCGTAAAGCGATAAGTCTCTACCAGTTAAATTTGTTTCCTTTGGTGTTTTAAATACCTCACCTGCCGGCCTAATAGCTTCGTGTGCTTCTTGAGCATTTCTTGCAGTTGAATTAAATTGTCTTGGTGAGTTAGATAAATATTCTTTCCCATACATAGAACTGACACATTCTCTAGCAGCTCTTGTGGCTTGTTCGGAAAGATGAACTGAATCAGTTCTCATATATGTTATGAAACCTCTCTCATAAAGCCCTTGTGCACATCTCATGGTTTCTCTTGCAGACAAACGAAGCTTCCTATTTGCTTCTTGTTGCAATGTGCTAGTTGTAAATGGAGGAACTGGCTTACGAGTGGATGGCTTTTTTTCGATTTTTGAGACTAGCCAATCCTCTGAGGAAAAAGTCTTCAATAAATCTTTTACTTGTTCTTCTCCAATTATTAGAGATTTGTTTCCTTCTTTTAATTTACCGGTTTGTTCGTCGAAATCTGATCCGTTAGAAATTCTTTGACCATTTAAGCTGAATAATTTAGTTTCAAAAGTAATATCATCTTTTACTAGGGAAGCTTTAATCCCCCAGTAACTAGCTTTTTTAAAGGATCTTCTCTCTCTCTCTCTCCTAACAAGTAGTCTTACAGAAACTGATTGAACACGACCAGCGGATAGTCTAGGGGCTACCTTCTTCCAAAGTAAAGGAGATAATTCATATCCAAAAAGCCTGTCCAAGATTCTTCTTGTTTCTTGAGCCTGAACAAGTTCCATATCAATTTCTCTTGTTTGGTCCAAAGCTTTATTAATTGACTTTTTTGTGATTTCATGAAAAACCATTCTTTTAGTTGGTATTTTAGGCTTAAGAATTTGCATGAGATGCCAGCTAATACTCTCTCCCTCTCTATCTTCATCAGTTGCCAGTAATAGCTGGGTCGCACCTTTCAATGCATCTTTCAACTCTTTAACAACCTTTTTCTTATCTTTTGGAACTATATAAAGTGGTTCAAAATCTTCTGTTGTATTAACTCCTATCCTTGACCATTTTTCCTTTTTAACCGCAGCAGGTATTTCAGCAGCTCCTTTTGGAAGATCTCTTACGTGTCCCATTGAAGCAAGAACTTCATAGTTAGAAGGCAAAAACTTTCTTATAGTTTTTGCTTTGGTGGGACTTTCAACAATAACAAGTGTGTGATCCAAGGTTTATTTCAAAAATTGGTGTTTTTGTTCAGTTAAGGCATATTATGATTATTTGAAGCTTTTTCAAGTAATTTCTTCTGAAAATTTCAAAAATCATACCCACAAATTATAATCAAGTTAAGATTAACTCTTAGACCCTTACAATCAAACATCTAATTTAATCCAATTTAATAAAGTGCCCAACGAAATCTTTACAATTAATTTAAATGCTCAAGCTATAATTCCAGAGGCTTTTATTTTGCTAGGTATTGTTGGAACACTTCTTGTAGATTTAGCTGGAGAAAAAACTGCATCAAAATGGGCACCAACAATTTGCTATTTATCTATTGGGAGCTCACTTCTTAGTTTGGCTTTGCAATGGAATAATCCGGTGGAAAGCGCATTCCTTGGTTCCTTTAATTCAGATAATTTAGCGATAGCATTTAGAGCAATAATAGCTTTATCAACTTTAGTTTCTTTACTCATAAGCTGGCGTTATACAGAGCAAAGTGGAAGCCCTATTGGAGAGTTCGCAGCGATAGTTCTTTCGGCAACTCTTGGGGCAATGCTTCTGTGTGGATCTACTGACCTTATTAGTGTATTTATATCTCTTGAGACTCTATCAGTAGCGAGCTATTTACTTTCTGGTTATCTCAAAAGAGATCCAAGAAGTTCAGAAGCAGCTTTAAAATACTTACTTGTTGGTTCAGCTGCTGCTGCAGTCTATTTGTATGGCTCCTCTTTTCTTTATGGATTAAGTGGTTCAACAAACCTAACAACAATTGGGTTAGAGATTATCAATAAGCCTTCATTCATTACCTCTTTAGCTCTTGTATTTGTTTTATCAACTGTTGCATTTAAAATAGCTGCTGTTCCTTTTCATCAATGGACTCCTGATGTGTATGAGGGATCACCTACACCTGTAGTTGCTTTTTTATCTGTTGGTTCGAAAACAGCAGGGTTTGCATTCGCAACAAGAATATTAAGCACTACTTTCTCTTCTTTCGATGAGGAATGGAAACTTTTATTTACCATTTTAGCCATTTTGAGCATGGCTCTAGGAAATGTTGTAGCTCTAGCTCAAACCTCAATGAAAAGGATGCTAGCTTACAGTTCTATTGGTCAAGCAGGTTTTGTAATGATTGGAATAGTATCTGGAACACAAGATGGGTTATCAGCTGCTGTTTTATATTTGGCAGCATATTTGTTTATGAATTTGGGTGCATTTTCATGTGTAATACTTTTCTCATTAAGAACTGGTTCGGATAGGATTCTTGATTACTCAGGACTTTACCAAAAAGATCCTCTCATTACATTAGGCTTAAGCCTTTGTCTTCTATCTCTTGGAGGTTTACCTCCAATGTTAGGATTTTTTGGAAAGATTTATTTGTTCTTTGCAGGTTGGGCAAATCATCAGTATCTATTAGTAATCGTTGGATTAGTAACTTCAGTTATATCCATTTATTACTATATTTCAGTGATCAAAATGATGGTGGTTAAAGAACCACAGGAAGCGTCTGAAATAGTCAAAACATATCCTGAAATTAATTGGGGAATTGTAGGATTACCTCCCTTGAGAATTGCACTTTATACTTGCGTTGCGGTAACTGCTCTTGGAGGAATCCTCTCTAATCCTCTTTTTAAATTAGCTAACACAGCAATTTCAGAAACTCCTTTTTTACAAGATGTTATTGCTGCAGCGAATAATATTTCCTAGAAGAATTTTTCAATAAATGTCTAAGAAAGTCGCAAGTTTAGAAAAAATATCTAAAACATATGGGAAAGATGATCTAACTGTTAAAGCCTTAGACAGCATAAATTTAGAAATTTATAAAGGTGATTATTTAGCAGTAATGGGAGCTAGTGGCTCAGGCAAAAGTACAGCCATGAATATTATTGGATGTCTAGATAGACCATCTGAAGGTGTTTACAAGTTAAATGATATCCCTGTTGAGAATTTATCTGATGATGAGTTAGCCGAAATACGTAACCAAAAATTAGGTTTCGTTTTTCAACAATTTCATCTTCTTTCAGATGCAACTGCACTTGAAAACGTAATCTTGCCAATGATTTATGCTGGTATTGAGCCTGAGCAAAGATTAGTTCGAGGTAAGAATGCCTTAAAAAAAGTTGGTCTTTCAGAAAGAATGAATAATCGCCCAAACCAATTATCCGGAGGTCAACAACAACGAGTTGCTATTGCGAGGGCTATTATCAATAACCCCGCAATTTTGTTAGCAGACGAACCTACTGGAGCACTAGATTCAAAAACCACTGAAGATGTATTAGATCTTTTTGACAAACTGCATCAATCTGGAATAACTATAGTTTTAGTTACGCATGAAGATGAAGTAGCAAATCGCGCAAAAAAAATAGCCAAATTTAAGGATGGAAGAATAGTTGAATTAAAAGTTAATTAAATTCAAAACCTACTAATTACCTTCATTTGAGTTTCATTTTCAATTCTTAAATTCCCATTCGAATCAATATCTTTAATTTTCCATGAATCAGGACAATATCCACTAGGTAAAAAACTTTTAGTAAGAAACTTATTTGCAGATTTAATTACATATTCTTTTTTCTTGTTACATTCAATTGAATCATAAAAAGCCTTGAGAACTTTTGCTGTCCAATAATATTGATTAATATTCTTAGTTTGAAGTACTTTTGATAATGAAATACCTTCTGATGGAGTGAAATTTAAAAAATTCATGCCAAGTCCTAATCTTACAAAGATAATTTTTTTGCCTCTTGTTATTACCCTTGGTAAAAATCCAATCAACTTTTTTGAACCAAAAAAAATATCGTTTGGCCATTTCAAACAAACCTTTATATTCTCTTGTCTAAGCATTTCACATAACTTAATACCTAAAGACAAATTAAATATTTGACATTCAAATTCCTTTGAAAATATTGGGTAAGCTGCACTTAACCAAATCCCGCCTTTAGGAGAAATCCAAGTTTTTGAATTTTGGCCAAAACCTGAGAACTGTTCTCTTGCGATTATCGCTACTGGCTGGTTTTTCTTTATTTCAGAATATCCAAGCAAGTTTGTCAGCTCATCTTCGGTACTTTTACATTTTATTTTGTAATGAAGTGTCCAGGTTGGATATTGCCCCTGAATTTTTTTTAAATAAAAAACTGTCTTAGCTGCAGGTCCAATAACTTTCACAAATTCTTTATTAAAACAACGAGCATCTTTTAAAAGATTAGATTAACTTTAGTCTTAATAAGTAAATTTTACAAATTGGACAAAAAGTATTTGCCAATAGTGAATAGAAGGAATCCTCATCCATTAAAAAATTGTCTTGATAATTTCAAAAAATCCTGCGGAGACTTAGATAAACTCTCTAAAATCAACGAAAACTGGAAGAACTTAATCGGCCTAGAACTATTTCAAGAATGCAAACCATTAAATGTTGAAAAAAAAATACTTACAATTGCAGTCAATCATCCACAGTGGCGCCAAGCTTTAATCTATAACAAACATAAATTAAAAGAAAGAATCGAGAAAATTGGAGTAACTTTGAATGAAATAAAAATAATACAAAATTATGAAATTAAAAATAAAAATATCAAAGCTACTAATGCAAAGGAAGTTTGGGCAAAGCATCCAAGCAGAATCAATCAAAATAATATGTGCATTTGTACTCTTTGCAATTCCCCTACTCCTGAGGGCGAAATTAAAAGATGGGGAAAGTGTTCTTTTTGTTGGAGAAAAATAAAAAACTAAATTCTTTATTTAGTTAAAATTAGAATTCCCATTTGCCCCCACAAAATAGTCCTATATTCAGCTTTTTTAAATCCAACTTCCTTAGCAATATTTATGAGCTCATTTTTCTTTGGAAAATTACTAATACTTTTCTCAATATATGCATACTCTGGACCTAAATTAAAAAGCCGCGAAATGGTTACTACAATTAATCTCAAATAAATTTTCTGAAAAATATTGGATAAAGAATTTCTTGTTGTGTGATTAAAATCCAAAAATCCTGCCCTTCCCTTATCCTTTAAAAGATCAAAAACTTTTTTTATTCCTTCTTCAACATTACTTAAGTTTCTAAGTCCATATGACATGCAAATCCCATCAAAATTTTTTGAATAATCATTTATTTCTAATACATCTTTAATTTCCCACTTAATAAATTTATTTTTTTTAAGCTCTGATTTTTTTTTTGCAATATTTACGATATCCTCTGCACTGTCAATCCCAGTAATTGAACCCCTTGGACTAACTCTCTCAGAAATTAAGAATGCTAAATCTCCAGTTCCACAGCATAAATCAGCCCAATCTTCACCACTTAAAGGTTCCAATAAATTAACTAATTTCCTTTTCCATAATCTGTGCAGCCCAAAACTTAATAGATTATTTAAAAAGTCATATTTAGGAGAAATTTTATTAAATATATTTTTGACTTCGATAGTTTTTGTGAATTTCATTTTTAAATTTTTAGCTTTATTTCTTTTTGGTATTAAATTAAATTTTTTATTCATATGGTCTAATTGGAAGTTTTTTTTCGAGGAGGAAAGTCTTTATTTCTCTTAAAGAAATTTTCTGATCATGCAGTAATGATGCTAAAAGTGCTGCAGATGCCCTGCCTTCAATGAAAACATCATAGATATCTTCTAAACAACCCGCTCCTCCAGAAGCAATCACTGGGATGTTAACAATATTGCTAACAGATTCAGTCAGATGTAAATCATATCCATTCTGCGTGCCATCACCATCCATTGAAGTAAGCAAAATTTCCCCTGCACCTAACTCCTCAACTTTCTTTGCCCAACTTAATACATCTATTCCAGTATTTTCCCTCCCTCCTTTCACATATACCTCCCATTCATCAGTCTTATTAACTTTTCTTTTAGCATCAATTGCTATTACGATACATTGATTACCAAATTCTCTAGAACTTTTAGAAATTAAATCTGGATTTCTAACAGCAGAAGAATTCAAACTCACTTTGTCCGCTCCAGCTCTTAAAAGATCATTAATTGAAGAAACAGAATCTATTCCTCCACCTACTGTAAATGGGATTTTTACTGATTTTGCGGTCCTAGAGACAAGGTCAACTAGTGTATTTCTATTTTCTACACTAGCTCTAATATCTAAAAATACTAATTCATCTGCACCTTCATCAGAATACCTACAAGCCAATTCAACAGGATCGCCAGAGTCTCTCAAGTTAACAAAATTTACACCTTTAACAACTCTGCCATGAGCGACATCTAAACAAGGAATTAAACGAAGAGCTACCATTTTAGTAAAAATTGTCCAAATGCTGTTAATCTTGCATAATAGCTTCCATTTTACCTCTTATGGCTGAAACAAAATTATTACCTAAAATCGGTAGTAAAATCAAAATTAACATTAACAAAGTAAAAGATAGACTACCAGCTAAATTAATCGATCAAATATCCTCGAATCCCAAAGCCGTAATAACAGGCTACAAAATGACCGACGGCAGAAGTATTGGAATCACAGCAAAATTTCAGAATGGTGAGCAAAATTGGTTTTTCCCAGAAGAAATTGAGAAAGGTTAAGAGTAAAGTGAATGATCCAAAACAACTATTAGGAATTAAGGGTGCCTCTGAGACATCAAGTATATGGAAACTCCGTATACAGTTAATGAAACCCATAACGTGGATCCCTTTGATATGGGGAGTTATTTGTGGAGCAGCTGCAAGCGGGAATTTTGAATGGACATTTAACAATGTTTTAGCTTCACTCGCATGTATGTTAATGAGTGGACCACTTTTGGCAGGTTATACCCAAACCATAAATGATTTTTTTGATAAAGAAATTGATGCAATTAACGAACCAAATAGACCTATTCCTTCTGGTAAAATTTCAATTAAAGATGTAAAAATTCAAATCTGGGTATTACTTATTGCAGGCCTAATAGTTTCTTTTCTATTAGATTTATATGCTAAACATAACTTTCCCTCCGTCCTACTTTTAGCGTTAGGAGGATCTTTTGTTAGTTATATATATTCTGCTCCACCTCTTAAATTAAAGCAAAATGGTTGGCTTGGAAATTATGCATTAGGCGCATCATATATAGCTTTACCTTGGTGGGCAGGACAAGCTTTGTTTGGGAAATTAACTGTTGTCACGGCTTTACTAACGCTTGCCTATAGCCTCTCTGGACTTGGTATTGCTGTTATTAATGATTTCAAAAGCGTTGAAGGAGACTCAAAACTAGGCTTGAATTCTTTACCAGTAGTATTTGGAATTAAAAATGCAAGTAGAATTAGTGCAGGACTGATTGATATTTTTCAATTAGCAATGGTTGTAGTATTAATCATCATTGGTCAAAATTTGGCATCCGTAATTTTGGTTTTATTGATAATTCCACAAATTACATTTCAAGATATGTGGTTACTGAGAGATCCTTTAAAGTTTGATGTTAAATATCAGGCAAGTGCACAACCTTTCCTTATAACTGGAATGTTGGTTACAGCTTTAGCGATAGGACATAGTTTTTTAGTTGCTTAAGGTGCAAAAGATTAAATCCAAATCTTTTGTTTTAATAATTCCAATTTTAATTTTTTCTGGAATATCTCTTTATATTTTTAGTCTAATATTTACTACATTAAAATTTGATGTATCTAAAAAGAAAAGGTCTGGGGTAACCAATTATTCCTATGTAATATCATCTTCTGATAATAAGATACTAAGCAAATTAAGTCGCAAATTTGAAATACATAATAGTAAACATAAAATTCCATTTTTTCTTAAACATTCTTTTATATCTTCGGAGGATAAAATATTCTATAAACATAATGGAATAGATTTAAAAAGTATTTCACGTGCTCTTATTCAAAATATTAGAAGTGGTTATCTTAAAGAAGGAGGAAGTACTATTACGCAACAAGTTGCCAGATTACTTTTTCTAAATAATGATGTAAGTTTTCAAAGAAAAATCAAAGAAATATTTATATCACTCATACTTGAACTTAGATATGACAAGAATCAAATTTTAAAATTATATTTAAATAATATTTATTTAGGTTCAGGAGCATTCGGGGTTAATGAAGCTTCCCAAGTTTATTTTGGAAAACTTATAGAAGAATTGACATTATCAGAGATCGCACTAATTGCAGGATTAGCTCCAGCTCCATCAATTTATTCTCCCTATCAAAATATAGAACTAGCTATTAAAAATAGAAATAAAGTCCTTGAATCAATGTATATTGATGGATATATTTCTCTCGCAAATAAGAATAAGGCTATTAAAGAGAAAATAAATTTAAATTATCAAAAAACTGATAATTTTTTAGACGATAAATTATTAATAAATTTTATTCTTAAGGAAACAGATAAAAAAATTGGAGATAAAAATGATTATAAATTTTTAAGAATTAAATCTTCTATCAACAAAGATTGGCAAGAAAAAGCCCAAAAAGTATCAAGATATGCTGGTCCTAAAGAACTTGAGTTTGCTTTGTTATCAATTGAATCAAACACCGGACTAATCAGGACAATGATAACAAGCAAAAATCCATCAATTAACGAATATAATAGAGTCATTAAATCTGTAAGACCTTTAGGTTCTACTTTTAAAATAATTCCTTATGCTGCTGCATTAATAGATGGAATAAAATTAAGAGATAAATTTGAAGACTTACCAAGATGCTGGGAAAGTTATTGCCCAAAAAATTTTTCAGAGGACTATAGAGGTTCAATATCTTTGATTGAATCATTTAAAAGTTCATCAAATATCGTTCCAATATCAATAACAAAAAAAATCGGTTTAAAAAATATTATTAATTTAGCGAATTCATTTGGACTAGGTTATGAGCAAAAGTTTGAGGAATTCCCATCACTAGCTATTGGCGCCTACGGAGATAATCTTTTAAACATTACAAATGCATATTCTGCAATAAACAATAATGGGAAGATTCAAAGGCCTGAAATCTTAGAAAAAATAGAATCATTAAATGATAAATCTATTTGGGAAAACAAATCTATTTCCAAGAAAATATTAGATTTAAAAATAAACAAGAAAATAAATAAACTTCTTGAAAAATCAGTAAAAGAAGGCACTTCAAAAGCAGCCTCTATAAAAGGAAAGAAAATTTATGGGAAAACAGGAACATCTGATGGAAATAAAGATCTCTGGTTTATTGGTTCCATTGATAACCTTACAACGGGGATCTGGATAGGTTACGACGATAACAAGGAATCTGAATTATCTAGTGGGAATGCAGCTTATTTATGGAAGAAGTTCATATCAAAAATTTATAAAATTCCAATAAAAAAATAAATTATATTTTTAAGATTTATAAGAAATTATTGCAGAATAAAATCCATCACCATGGTAATCCAAGCTAGGTAAAATTTGCTTTTGGCTAACCAATTTTAAAGTTTTGTTTTTTTCAATAAATCGTTCAATTAATAGATTATTTTCATCGGGACAAATAGTACAAGTTGAATAAACTAAAATACCATCTTTTTTCAAAAGAGGGAAAATACTCTCCAAAAGTTTTTCCTGTAATAAAATTAAAGATTTTATTTTTTCTTTACTTAAAGACCATCTAGAATCTGGATTCCTGGAAAGAGTTCCAATGCCTGAACAAGGAGCATCTAATAAAATCTTATCAAAATAAGATATAAACTTAGGATTTATTTCAATCAAACTCGAAGCATCAGCCTTAAGGGTAGTAACAGATTTCAAATTTAACCTTTCTAAATTTGATTGCAGTATTTTCAATCTTTTTGCTGATCTATCTACGGCAATGATTTCAGCACTATCATTTGTTAATTCTGCAAGGTGGGTAGACTTACTTCCTGGAGCTGCACAAGCATCTAAAATCTTTTCACCTTCTTTTGGATTTAAGAGAGGTGCTATCCACTGAGAAGATCTATCTTGAATTGTCCAAAGTCCATCACTATATCCTGGTAAATTTTTTATAGATCTTGGATTAGATTTTAAAGTAATTCCATTATGTAAATCTTTAATAATTTCAGCATCAATTTTATTTTCATGAAGTACTTTCAAAAAGTTATCTAAATTAGTTTTTAATTGGTTAATTCTCAAATCAATTGATGGTTTTTTATTAAATGCCTTAATGATATTTTCACCCTCGCTATTGCCGACCCACTTATAAAGATCCTTCACAAGCCATAATGGAAATGATTCAAGATATGAAATTCTTTCTTTTATATCAGAAGAAAATTCCGGAAAGATTTTTTGTTCTAATTTTCTTGATGCATTTCTCAATATCGCATTTACAGTTCCCGCTAAACCATTTAAATCTGTTTTTTTAGCTACTTCTACAGTGGTAGAAATAGCAGCAGGAAATGGGATTTTATCCATTTTCAATAGTTGATACAAACCTATATGTAGAAGCCATCTTAACTTTGGAGGCTGCTTTTTATGAGTAATTTTTGATGTATGATCCGTCCAAAGATCAAGAAATTTTCTATACCTTATGCATCCAAAAGATAATTCCGTAATAAAAGCTATATCAAGAGGATTAAATTGATAATTTTTTAAAACCTTTTCAAGAGCATGATCAGAAAAATCACCAGAACTAACTTTTAATAAAATTTCCCAAGCTGCCTTTCTTTGTAAATATCCTATGCTCAAAATATAATTAATTTTTTAAAGATAACTTTAATATACAAAAAATTCAAAGATTTAAACTACTTTTTCAATTGCAGAATTAAACCAAATAAAACCTAAGATAAAAATAAGTGAAAGATTAAATCCTAAAAAAAGAAATATATTTAAAGAATGGATTCTTTCCCGAAAAAATATTTTTTTCTCTTTTTGATACTTCATTATTAAAATAAAAACTTATTCAGGATTTCAAACGGCAACCAATATTGATAGATCCTGCATCAAGCATTCTGCCTAATTTAATTGCTATTGATTCCTCCAATCTAGTGAAATTAGATTGATGGGTAGTTATCCAATCTAATTCAGAAAAAGTGATAATTCCCGTCGAATTACTTTTTAAAAAAGTGTTTCAAATTTCCATTAGATAATTCTGATATTTTTTAAATTAACATCCGTTATTAATATATCTTTATAACATAATATTCTTTTAATTTTTCAAAGACAACTATGAGTTTTTACTCTTAATTTATCGAATATCTTTTAAAAATTTATCGGCCTTTTTTAAGTGATTGTTTAATTTTTCCTCTGACATTTTATCGAGATTTCTAGTTAACATTGCCAGACGATATTGCTTTCTAAAAAAGCTTTCATTATCTTTAATAAATTTCCAAAATAAACCATCCCATATTTCACACCATGGGCCACTTTTAAAATTAGACATTTTTTTTACATAATTAGAGCTTGATATATATGGCTTTGTTGAAAAGATACCTCCATCACTAAACTGACTCATTCCATAAACATTTGGCACCATAACCCAGTCATAGGAATCAATAAACATTTCCATAAACCATTTATAAACTTGGTTGGGGTGAATTCTACATAGAAGCATAAAATTGCCAACAATCATTAGCCGCTCAATATGATGACAATAACCAAATTTAATAATATTTTTTATAACAACGTCTACTGGTTCAATTCCTGTATTGCCTTTATAAAAAGATTTTGGAATTGGCTTGTCTTCAAAATTCCAAAAATTACTATTTCGCATCTTTGTTCCGTACTTTTTATAGACGAGGCAAATAAATTCTCTCCATCCAATAATTTGACGAATAAAACCTTCTAAAGAGTTAATAGGAACATTATTATTTTTTGCAAAAAGTAATGCTTTATTTACTACTACATCAGGGGTTAATAAGCCACTATTTAAAAGAGGAGAAAGTAAACTATGCCATAAAAAAGAATTTTCTTTAGAAATAGCATCCTCATAATCTCCAAATAAGAAAAATCTATGATTAAAAAAATCATTTAACCATTTATCTGCCTCTTCAAAATTAGTTGGATATAAAAAGTTATTACTTTCTCCAATAAACTCAATATCAAAATTAGCTAATGACCTTTCTGCATTAACTACAAATTTATTTTTTTGTAATTTAGGTGTATCGGGTATATTTATTTTTTTTGGTAATTTTTTTCTGTTCATTTCATCGAAACTCCATTTACCACCTTTAGGTGTATCATCAGGATTAACTAGTATCTTTTGGCTCTTTCTTTGATTCTCATAAAATCTCCCCATAAGAGGTTTTTTTGCATTTGATGCAAATAAATCTTTTATATCTTTACTGCTCATAAACATAGGAGAAGGCAAAATATTTAAAGCTAAATTATTACTTTCAACAAAATTATTAATCCTCTTCATTATTAAAAAATCATGAGGGTCAATGAGATTTATTTTCTGATATTTATTTTTAATAAATTCCGATAAGTAATCAACTGTAGAAACATTATTCTTGTTTTCGATATATAAAACTTTAAAGCCAGATATTTCTAAATAATTTTTATAAGCGAGCATAGATGCTCTATGAAAAACTAACTTATTTTTATGGTTAATTAACTTATGAAATTTATCATTTCCAAAAAATAATGAGTCTTCCAAAATCAAAACTTCACAATTTATTTTTAAGATTGGGCTTTCTCTAAAAAGTTGATTAGGGAAAATAATTGATACTTGTTTCATCTTTGCGACTTTCTGTTACTGCATCTTTTTGAACAGTAGATAACATCATCCCAACAGTTTTTCCATTTTTTACGCCACTCGAACGGCCTATTACAAACAGGACAAGTTTTAGTAGAAAGATTTTTCAAAATTTATAATTTTCTTTTGTGAGTAGATTTAAATCTAGTTGAATCTTTAAGGGCCATATGTTTTGTATTTCTTCCAGAAACTCTCTTTCTCCAGACTTTGAAAGATTTGGGTTTAAGATTTTGACGCATAATTTTTATCGCATCTTCCTCTTTTAAACCAAATTGATACTCGATGGCTTCAAAGGGTGTTCTATCTTCCCAACACATTTCTATTATTCTGTCTATGTCGATACTTTCCATATTTATTGTTCACATTGTGAACTACAAAGTTTTTCAATATCGGATCTACCTGTAATTTGAAGTCTATATTTTGCCCAATATCTGTAAACCAATCTCAATAATGGAGAAAAGAGCTTAATCTTCAAGGGATAATAAACCCAACCTAAACCAACTAATTCATAAGAATATGCAAGTACATCTAGTCCCCTAATAATTTCACCATTTTCAATAATCCCATGCAGGTTTGACATAGCTTCTGAATATGAGATGTCATTAAAAAGACTTTGATCATAATCCTTACTATTAATATCTATAAATGCAATTTGATTTAAGATATCTCTTTTTTTAAGAAAATTTGTTTCTCTCAAACAAAGTGGACAACCACCATCGAATAAAAAGGTTAACTTATTTTTCATATTTTTATTCAAATATAGAAATTAAATAACTTTTTTGTGGAATAAAAAATTTTTTTTGAGTACAAGCTTTATAAAGCCTTAATAATTGCCAGTTCTAATTTAGTAAAATTATATTATCTTATGAATTAATAAGCCATTGACTAAGGGATACATCAATGGTTTAAAACTATTTATGGTTAGTCATCTAAAAGATGAACTCCTTCTCCTATGTCAGGAGTAAATTTACAATATTTTTCAAAAATAAGTCCAACACCTCTCATTTTTTCTCCTAATTCATCGTTAAATTTATTCCATTCTTCCGATTCACGATCAGGTAAATCCCACCCTTGTTTTTCTACCATACTTGTTATTACTGTATAGTCCCATTCTATGTATGCCATTTAGTTAATTTAAACTTCCAAAATATTATAAACCAAGAGATTTAATAGGTAATCAAAATTTTTTGAATATAATTTAAAAGTGTGAAAAAATTATAAATGTCAATTTTGCCAAGAAGATTTGAACGAATCAAAAGTGTTTTAGATTGCAGAATGAAAAACTTGACTGTTTTAGTTGAGGATGTCAATAAACCACATAATTTATCTGCGATATTAAGAACGTGTGATGCAGCAGGAGTTTTCGAAGCAAATTTTATTAGCAAAACGAATGCCGTTAAGACTTTTAATAGTACTGCTCAAGGAAGTCAAAAATGGGTAAAACTGAATAATCATGAAAACACTATCACGGCAATATCTGGTTTAAAGAATAAGGGTTTTAAATTATATGGAACTACTCTTAATAGTGAATCAGTAGATTATAGAAATTTTGATTATTCTCAAAATACATGTTTTGTTTTAGGAGCAGAAAAATGGGGACTAAGTAATGAACTTATATCAATGGTTGATCAATCAATTTTTATACCTATGAGAGGTATGGTTCAATCTCTAAATGTTTCAGTTGCTGCTTCTATATTATTATTTGAAGCTGTTCGCCAAAGAAAAAATAAAGGTATATTGCCCGCTAATGGAGAAGGATTAAATATGGATGAATATCAAAAAACACTTTTTGAATGGAGTTACCCAGAATTAGCTGCGGTATATAAAAAATCAGCTAAAGAATATCCAAAGTTGAATGATCAAGGAGAACTTGATCCTATTACAGATAACTAAATTTATTCAGAATTTTGACTATCAAAAATTTCTTCAAGGTCCTCTCCTATAAAAGAAAGACCTAAAACTAAAAAAAACATTGCCAAACCTGGGAATAAAGCCGTCCACCAGATACCTGTAGGTAAAGCGGCAAGAGCCAGATTCAAATCACTTCCCCACTCTGGGACATCTGCAGGAACGCCAAGGCCTAAAAATCCTAAACTTCCTAATACTAAAACAGCATCTGCAGCATTTAGGGTAAGCAGAATAGGCAATGGTGTTATTACGTTTGGGAGAATATATTTAAAAATAATTTTTTTAACATCAGCTCCTGCAACTTGAGCTGCCTCGACATAAGCTTCGGATTTAACCAATAATGTCTGATTTCTGATTAATCTAAAATATTGAGGAGAGTAAACAATACATAATGCCAAAGCCGCGTTAAGAATACCCTTACCCAATACAAAAGCCACAACAACTGAAAGCAAAATTACAGGTATTGAAAAAATAGTATCCATTATTAGTGATAAGCATTTATCAAAAAAACCACCAAAATATCCACTTAATAATCCCAATGGCAAACCTAAACTTAACGAAAAAAGAATAGCTAAGAATACAACTTCTATCGCTAATGATGATCCTTGCAAAGTTCTTAAGCAAACATCTCTTCCTAATCTATCTGTGCCACATAAATGATTAAGAGAAGGAGGGGCAAAGATATCATTGCTTAACATTGAAAATGAATAGCCAAAAAAATTATTGGCCTCTAAAAATTTCATTACTAAAACAACAAGAAGATAAAAAAGTACAATTAAAAATCCAGCTTTTCTGATATTTGCGCCGACACGATTAAATGAGTTAATATTCAAAATTTTTTTAAAGATATAAATGAAATATACCCAATTCTTTTAAAAATAAATAGCTATAGATTTTAAATTAAAAGAAATTACTGGTTTAATTTCAAGACCGCCATAAAAGCTTCTTGAGGGACTTCAACTTTACCCATTGCCTTCATCCTCTTTTTACCTTTGGCTTGTTTCTTTAAAAGTTTCTTTTTCCTAGAAATATCCCCTCCATAACATTTAGATAAGACATCTTTTCGCAAAGCACTTATGCTTTCACTTGCAATAATCCTGCTACCGATTGATGCTTGAATAGGTATTTTAAATTGTTGTTTTGGAATAAGTTCTTTTAATTTCTCAACTAAACTTCTGCCAATTCCATAAGCCTTATCTTTATGAACAATAGAAGTTAATGGATCTGCTCTTTCTGAATTTATTAGAACATCTAATCTAACAAGGTCATTTTTTCTATAGCCAATCAAATGATATTCCATTGATGCATAACCTTGGGTTCTACTTTTCATTTGATCAAAGAAATCTGTAACAACTTCTGCTAATGGAATTTCATAAATCAAGGTAACTCGATCTGTTGTTATGTATTTCATATCTATAAATACTCCCCTTCTTTCCTGACATAAACCCATTAATGTTCCATTAAATTCATTGGGAGCATAAATTTCCATTTTCACATAAGGCTCTTCTATTGATTCTCTAAGTTGTGGATCAGGTATTGTAGAAGGATTATCAATAAAGATATGTTCCTGCTGATTTAGATTAACTTTATAAATAACTGATGGTGCCGTTACAATTAGATCCAAGTCATATTCTCTTTCTAATCTTTCTTGAACAATCTCCATATGAAGAAGTCCTAGGAATCCGCACCTAAATCCGAAGCCCATTGCGCTACTGGTTTCGGGCTCATATTTTAAAGCTGCATCAGATAATTGTAATTTTTCTAGTGATAATCTCAAATCTGGGAATTGATCAGCATCAGTCGGGAATAAGCCACAAAAAACCATAGGATTTGCCGTCTTATATCCAGGCAAAGGATCATTGGCAGGTGAATTTAAAAGAGTAATCGTATCCCCCACTCTCGCATCAGCAACTGATTTTATAGAAGCAGCTAAATAACCAACTTCTCCTGCATGTAATTCATCAACTTGCTGCTGATCAGGCGCCATTATTCCTATCTCATCTAGTTCGTAATTTTTCTTACTTGCCATTAATAATATTTTTTCTCTCTTATTTAGAGACCCAGATATCACCCTGAAATAAACAATAACTCCTCTGTACGGATCATAATAAGAATCAAAAATCAGTGCCTTTGTAGGTAGTTTAATTTCATCTTGAGGAGGAGGTACTCTTCTTACGATTGCTTCCAAAATATCTTTAATACCAACTCCAGTTTTTGCTGAACAATTTATTGCATTAGATGTATCAAGTCCAATAATTTGCTCTATTTCTTGTTTTATTTTTTCAGGATCAGCCCCTGGTAAATCAACTTTATTTAAAACAGGAATTATTTCAAGATTATTTTCTAAGGCAAGATAAACATTAGCTAAGGTTTGAGCTTCTACTCCTTGACTCGCATCAACAACAAGTAAGGCGCCTTCACAAGCTTGAAGAGATCTACTAACCTCATAAGAGAAATCAACATGCCCTGGGGTATCTATTAAGTTCAAAACATATTCTTGAGAATCTTCAGCTTTATATTTCATCCTCGCGGCCTGTAATTTGATAGTAATTCCTCTTTCTCTTTCAAGATCCATACTATCCAAAAATTGTTCTTGCATATCCCTTTGCTGCACAGTACCAGTATCTTGGAGCAATCTATCGGCAAGAGTAGATTTACCATGGTCAATATGAGCGATTATGCAGAAATTTCTAATTTTTGAAACCGATATATCAGTCATATAGAAAGAAAATTCTCCTCTTATTACATCTTGATTAATACTAGCTAATTAGAATTATGGATGGAAACCAAAAATGGAATTATTTCTTTTTTTAATGTCTTTTATGAAGGTACTGTTATTTTCAGAGGCTGATAGATCTGGATAAATTAGGTCATTTATTTTTTTCTGAAGATTATGCTTGTCGTTTAAAAACAAGACTGATTTTTCTAGAACCTCAACCATAATTGAGACCGCAGTACTTGCTCCGGGAGATGCTCCTAACAAAGCAGATAATGTTCCATCAGAAGAATTTACAATCTCCGTTCCAAATTTCAAAGAACCACCACCTTCAGTTTTTTTAATTATTTGGACTCTTTGACCAGCATTCTTTAAATACCAATCAGAAGGATTAGCTGATGGCATCATATTCTTTAAATTCTCAACTCTTGAGTTATGGTTCTTTAATGATTGTGATATCAGGTA
>QCNI01000015.1 GCA_003213255.1 Prochlorococcus sp. AG-424-P16 | reverse complement strand
GCCCAATATAGATCTAATGGAAGTAGAAGATTTGGATCGTCAGGAATGCCTAATGAATTTAGATTATGGGATCACGAAAAAGCAGCTAATGATGTGTTTGAAAGTTCAATGAACATGTTGTATGCAGATTATGTTGATGCAGGACAAATGCCTGTTGTATTAGCTAATAAATTTGGTGGCGTTATATTTCATGAAGCCTGTGGTCATTTACTTGAAACTACTCAAATAGAGAGAGGAACAACACCATTTGACAATAAATTGAATGAAAAAATTGCACATGAATCTGTAACAGCAATAGATGAAGGGATATCAGAAGGATCCTTCGGTTCATTATCAGTAGATGATGAAGGTATGGAACCCGAAAAATCAGTTCTTATAAAAGACGGAATTTTAAAAAAATTCATATCCGATAGGGCAGGTGAATTAAGAACTGGCCATAAAAGAACAGGAAGTGGAAGAAGACAAAATTATTCTTTTGCTGCAGCTTCAAGAATGAGAAATACTTATATAGCTAAAGGTGAGCACTCTAAAGAGGATTTAATCAATAGTATTAGCGAAGGGCTTTACTGCAAATCAATGGGTGGTGGCAGTGTAGGTGCTACAGGACAATTTAATTTTGCGGTAGAAGAAGGATATCTTATCAAAAATGGAAAACTAACTAGTCCAGTAAAGGGAGCAACATTGATCGGTGAGGCCAAAGAAGTTATGCCAAAAATATCAATGTGCGGAAATGATCTCGAATTGGCCCCTGGATTCTGTGGATCCATTAGTGGGAGTGTCAACGTAACTGTTGGCCAACCTCATATTAAGGTTGATTCAATAACTGTTGGCGGAAGATAAGATATGAATTCAAGAGAAATCACAACTCAAATCTCCAAAGCTGCAAATTTCCTAAATCTTAAAAAATGGGATTATGGAGCAAGCTTCTCTAATGATTATTCTGTGCAAGTAGATAAAGGAGAAGCTAAACAACTTAAGGCATCACAAAAACAAATTTTAACTATAAGAGTTTGGAATCAATCTAATCTAGTTGGTATTACCACAACAAGTGATATCAGTGAATCTGGTATTAAAAAGGCTCTTAAGCAAGCAAATATAGCTTCTGATTTCGGCAATAAGAATGAATCTACAGAATTTTCACCACTAGCGAAGGATCCTATTAAAGTAAAAGCAGTTAAAAAAAGAAATCCTGTTGGAATAAAAAAATTACTTACAGTATTAAGAGAAGCGGAAGTAAGACTATTAGAAAGTCATGAATCCATAAAGTCTGTTCCATATAATGGTTTATCTGAGAGTTTCTTTGAGAGAGTTTATGCAAATAGTGAGGGTGCCTTTCGAAGTTATTCCAAAAGTCAAGCAGCAATATATTTATATGCAAGAGCAGAAGAGAAAAATAAGAAGCCTCGTAGTTCAGGTTCCGTAAAACTTGGATATGGAGCTGATGATATAGATATAGAGTCGTGTATTAAAGAGGCTTCAAATAAAACAATTTCTCATTTAAATTATTCATCTATTAAAACTGATAAATATTTAATATGTTTTTCCCCAGAGTCTTTTTTAACTATCATTAACGCCTTTAGCTCAATGTTTAATGCTAGAAGCATTTTAGATGGAGTGAGCTTATCTAATAAAAATTCTATTGGAGAGCAGCTATCTACGGAAGCACTTAATATTTATGATGATGGTCTTCACGAAAAGAATATTTCTTCATCACCATTTGATGGTGAGGGAACACCTACTAAAAGACTATGTTTAATTAACAGAGGGAGAATTGAAAATTTTATACATTCTGAATCAACGGCAAGAATATTTAAAACGACTCCAACTGGCCACGCAGGACTAGGATCAAAAGTCTCAGTATCTCCTGATTGGATCGTAGTTGAAAAATCAGATGAAAACTTTGATCTAAAAACATCACTAGATCACTCTACTTATGAGGGAGAATTTGTTTATATAGAAGAGTTAAATGCAATCCATGCAGGTGTAAGAGCAAGTCAAGGCTCATTTTCTCTCCCATTTGATGGATGGCTCTACAAAAACGGAAAAAAAATCTCAATAGAATCTGCCACCGTAGCAGGGGATATCAAATATCTTTTGAAAAATATAGTAAATATTGAATCAAGCCAGGAGGTAACAACAAGTGGAATTTCTCCACATATATGGGTAGATGAATTATCAATAACTGGTGACGCGTGAGAATTATATTCTGGGGAACACCTGAATATTCAATTCCTAGTCTTGATATTTTTATTAAATCTAAGCACGAGGTAATTGCAGTAGTTAGCCAACCGGATAAGAAGAGATCTAGGGGAAATAAATTAATAGCCTCACCTGTAAAAAGCATTGCTGAGAAAGAATCTATAAAAATTTATACTCCAGAAAAAATCAGGGGCAATATAGATTTTATAAATGAACTTAAATCACTTTCTTGTGATTTATTTATTGTTATAGCTTACGGGAAAATTTTACCCAAAGAGATATTGGAAATCCCAAAATTTGGTTGTTGGAACGCACATGCTTCATTACTGCCAAGATGGCGTGGTGCAGCCCCAATTCAATGGTCCCTAATAAGAGGCGATGAATTTACTGGTGTAGGAATTATGAAAATGAATGAGGGACTAGATACTGGCGACATATTGTTGGAAGAAAAAATTAAAATTAATAAGAACGATAATTTAAATACACTATCAGAAAAACTTAGTATTTTATCGGCAAAATTATTTTTAAATGCTACATCTATTATCGAAGAAAATATTAATAAAAATACTAATCCTCAATTAATAAAACAAAATACCCTTGGAAGAGAAATTACTTACGCAAGAATGATTGAAAAATCAGACTTTAAAGTTGATTGGGATAATGAAGCAATTAAAATTTCTCAAAAAATTAAAGGATTATACCCACGAACAAATACAAATTTTAGAGGTAAGAACCTTAAAATACTTAAAATCAAAGTTTTGACTAGTGATGTAATAAAAAATGAAAAATACCTTTTCATGAGCAATTATTCAAGACCAGGTATTATTCTTGCTGTAATAGAAAATGAAGGAATTATAATTTCAACTAAAACTGATCCGATTATTTTGTTAGAAGTAAAACTTGAAGGCAAAAACATTTCTAGCAAAAAGCAATTGATTCAACAGTTAAAGGTATCAGCAGGTGAATATCTCACAGATTAAGTTTTAGATTCTTTTTTAGAGAATCCCCAAATGAAAGCAAAAAGAATCAGAAAATAAAAATAATAGTCTGGAAGAATAGATTCTTTAATTAACGTATTTAGTAAAAGTTTAATCCCAACTATTAAAATTGCTACGTAACCGGCTGTTTCTAATCTAGAAAATATATCCAGAAGTTTTAGAAAAATCCCCGATGTAAATCTTAAGGCTAATACTCCAATCACTGCTCCAAATATAATTAATATGTATTGATCACTTATAGCTACTGCAGTAGTGATACTGTCTATGGAAAAAGCAAAATCAGTAATTGAAAGAAGCGCTACAACCCTTAAAAACCTAAAATTATTTTTATTATTATCTGTCCCATTTTCAGCGTTTTCTATATCTGAATTTAAAAAAACATTAGAGAAGAATAAATAAATTAAATAAAAACCAGCAAAAACTCTAATAAGAATAAACTTTAAAAGAACATTAGATAATATGATTAAAATAATTCTAAATAATAAAGATATTGTTATACCAATATTTAAGGCTCTTGACCTTAATTCTGAACTATCGAGGGATTTAGTAAGAGAAGCTAGTGCTACAGCATTGTCTGCAGATAATAATAATTCTAGAGCAATTAATATTGGTAAAAGTGTAAAGATTTCGTACCAACTGTCTACCTGATCTAGTGTGGGTATAAATGAATTTATTGCGGCGGAATCCATCAAATATTATTCACAATCAGTATAAAATCTAATATAATGTATCGGATATTTGTAATCAAGATTGATAGTTATAAATGAGTTTAAATACTTTAGTTGATTATGTTTCGAACTCACAAATTACTTCTGAATTAATAAAAAGAATTTCAAAAAATAATGAATTAAATATTGTTGGTTCAAGTAGATATGCAAAATCAATAATATTAGATAGCATCGCAAAAAAAGAGGAAAAAAATATATTATTAATTTGTCCTAACGTAGAAATTGCCTACAAATGGATTGGTTATTTTGAAAGTATAAATGATAAAGCAGTTTTATATTATCCTCCAACAGAACATCTACCATACTCATCAATTAATAAATCCAAAGAGATTGAAATTAGTCAGCTTACTGTTTTATCCAAATTAATAAAAAAAGAGAAAAATGAACTTAATATTGTTATATCAACTGAGAGATCACTACAACCTCATCTAATAAATAAAAACCTATTAATTGAAAACAAGTTAGATTTGAAAAAAGGATTTCAAATCGAGATTCAAGAATTAGCAAGTAAACTTACTTTGTTGGGCTATACAAAGGATAATGTAACTTCAACTGAAGGATTCTGGAGTAGGAGAGGGGAAATAATAGATATTTATCCTGTCAATAATGAGTTTCCTATAAGATTAGAATTTTTTGATAATGTCATTGAGAAAATAAGAGAATATGATCCCCATACACAGAAAACATTAGAAAGTATAAATAATATTGAAATAATACAGGCTGGATTTGATTTGCTAATAAAAGATAAGTTAAATAATTTATCAAAGAACAATCTTTTTAATTCAGAAGATATAAATAAAAATAATCTTGATCGTTATTTAGGAATAATTGAAGAAGAACCCTCAAACATAATAGATTTTATAAATAGGGAAACAATTCTTGTAATTGATGAATTAGAAGATTGTAAAAAATTTGCAAATAATTGGTATCTAGATTCAGAAAGTAATTTTGATAATTTTACGTATGAATTAAATGAGAACCTTAAAAATAACGACATTAATTTACAGGCCAAGCCTAATTTGCATTTAAAGTTTGAAGAAATATTAGAATCACTAGTAAATTTTAATTTAATAAAATTTTATGAATTTGAATCTAAAATCAATATCGATAATAGATTTTTGTTAAACGATAAAAGATTAAATTCATACTCTAAAAATGTAGGGAAATTATCCAATGATATAAATAAAAATATAAAAAATAATGAAAAAGTTTGGATATTATCAGCACAACCATTGAGAACAAGGACTTTACTTTTTGAGCACGAATGCAATGCAAACTTCTTAAACAATCCTAATGATATTGATGAAGCATATAAGTCAATTAATAATTCAACTCCTCTAATTTTAAAAAATAAGAACAATTACGAAATCGAGGGGTTTTATCTTCCGATATGGAAAGTTGTCCTGATAACAGATAAAGAATTATTTTCACAACAATATCTTTTTAATAATGTTTTCATAAGAAGAAAAAAAAGAAGTGTCAATTCAAATATAAATGTAAATAAGATTAGTCCCGGTGATTTTATAGTTCATAAAAATCATGGAATAGGAAAATTTTTAAAAATAGAAAAAATTAATATAACTGGAGATTCAAGGGATTATTTAGTCATTCAGTATCAGGATGGGAAGATAAGTGTTGCGGCTGATCAACTTGGTAGTATTAACAGATATAGATCAAGTGGAAAAATAAAGCCAAAAATAAATAAATTAGGAGGGACGGAATGGGAAAGAATAAAAGATAAAAATAAGAAACAAATCAAAAAAGTTGCCGTCGATATTTTAAAACTTTATGCAAAGAGAGAAAAATTAAAGGGGTACATATATCCAGAAGATGGTCCTTGGCAAAATGAATTAGAGGAATCATTCCCTTATCAACCAACACCTGATCAAATTACTGCTGTAGAAGAAATAAAATCTGATATGGAAAGCGATAAGCCAATGGATAGGCTAGTTTGTGGAGATGTAGGTTTTGGCAAAACAGAAGTCGCTATTCGGGCTATTTTTAAGGCTATTACATCAGGTAAACAGGTAATATTACTAGCACCAACAACAATCCTAGCTCAGCAACATTGGAGAACAATAAACAATAGATTTTCTCCTTACCCAATAAAAGTATCATTACTCAATAGATTCAAAACCGTCAATGAAAGAAAGAAAATCTATGCAGGCTTGAAAAATAACAAAATTGATTTAGTTGTAGCTACGCACCAAATTTTAGGAAAAGAAATAGAAATTAAAAACTTAGGATTACTTGTTATTGATGAAGAACAAAGATTTGGTGTAAGGCAAAAGGAGAAAATTAAAAAAATCAAAGCCAACATAGACGTTTTAACTCTCTCGGCAACTCCAATCCCAAGGACTCTTTATATGAGCTTATCTGGACTAAGACAAATGAGCTTACTTAATACTCCACCTCCATCAAGAAGATCAATAAAAACATATTTATCTGAAATAGATATGGATGTTATAAGAACTGCCATTAATCAAGAACTTGATAGGGGAGGTCAAATTTTTTATGTTCTTCCAAGAATTTCTGATATTGATCAAGCTGTAAACAAATTAAAAAATATGTTTCCAAGCTTAAAATTTATTGTTGCTCATGGGCAAATGAACGAAACAGAGCTTGAAAATGCAATGATTGCCTTTAATAATGGAGAAGTAGATCTAATGATATGTACAACGATAATCGAAAGTGGATTAGACATTCCTAAAGTAAATACAATCATTATTGAAGATTCTCACAAATTTGGCCTTTCACAACTTTATCAACTTAGAGGTAGAGTTGGTAGAAGTGGTGTACAAGCACATGCTTGGTTATTTTATCCAAATATAAATAAAATTAATGACGCTGCAAGACAAAGATTGAAAGCTATAAAAGACTTTTCAGAACTTGGGAGTGGATATCAACTTGCAATGAAAGATATGGAAATAAGAGGCGTTGGTAGTTTACTAGGAGAAGAACAAAGTGGAAAGGTTAATGCTATTGGATATGATTTATATATAGAAATGCTCCATGAGGCTATTTCAGAAATTAACGGACAAGAAATACCAGAAGTTAACGACACTCAAATTGATCTACCAATAAATGCATTTATACCTGCAACATGGATATTAAACAGAGAAGAGAAGCTTGAGGCATACAAATCTGCTACTGAATGTTCAAATAATGATGAATTAACTGAATTAGCTAAAGACTGGGTGAATAGATATGGAAACTTACCCAAACCTGTTGAGTCCTTAATTATGATAATGAGACTAAAATTACTTTCTAAAAAATGTGGTTTTAATAAGATCAAGCTCAAAAAGCCAAACATCTTGATAGAGACGAAATTAAAAAAATCCACTTTTAAAATTCTTAAAAATTCATTGGCAAATAGTGTTCAAAATAAATTTCATTTTGATGAAGGAGAAAAATTATCAATTATAACAATAAGGGGTTTAGGGGTAACTGAAATTCAATACCAAATTGATCAACTAATGTTATGGTTTGGGTCTTTTGAAAGAGAAATAAAGAATTTCGATAGAGAACCTCTCAAAAATAAAGGATAAATTATTAAATAATTATTTAAAATCCGCAAAAGAGTTTGATTTCGGTTAGGTTTATTGAAAATTTTATTTGTTTTATGGGTGAATATATAGACGTCGGAATCCAAACCTCGATTTTACCCTTATCTATTATTCTTTCATCAATTGTACTTGGCATATTAGCATTATTTGGAGAAGAAACAGAAAATGATGATGATGATTCTGATTCAGGAAGCGGTGGTCTAATGCAACCTATTTAAAATTATTTATAAATAATTTGTTTTGACTTTCTCTTAGAGATTCTATATAACCTATAAAAAGAACCTATTATTAAAATTAGAGCAGTAAATGAAGAGGCAAAAATAAAAATAGCTAAAAATATTTCATAAAGATGTGAAAAAAGATCAATTAATAATAAAAAAGACTTATTAAACGTCGAAGGTAGATTTTGAAATAGCAATTCTTTATTGGGAATTAAATAATTTATATAAACTAATAAAACACTCAAAATAAACAAAAAGAAAGATTCTGTAAATAGTCTGCTTTTAGATTTTCTTCTTAAATTAAATTTTTTTTTAAAAATATATTTATCAGATTTAGTATTCAAATTTGGGATGTTTAAATCTGCCATAGATCAAAGCTCAAAGAATAAATTTGAATAACTCTGAAAAGAAATTAACCTATAGTATCGTGTTTATATTTAAGATGCTAATTGCTCTTTATTCAGGATTTATTAAGTTCTTTTTTTCTATATTTTCAAAAGGACTATAAAAATATATAAAAGAAGAAGAGAATAGAATTAAAGAGCAAATTGCAATAAACGGTGGAATAAGGAAATTGAAAAATTTAACTTTTTTATTTAACCCAAATCTTGATTTTTTAGGAATTTTAGTAGGTATATCTGTTTTTTTTATTCTTACTTTTGGCGATTCATTTAACTGATCAAAACAATTTATGGTATCTGAAAGCAATGAATTACCAATCTTTAAAACTAAAGGCTTTACATTTGGTTTAGAGCTCTTGAGAACAATATTATGTATGTGAAGATTATCGGCTTTTATATCAATTAATTTAGACTCATATATTGGGATTTCGTTTTTGATTAAAAGATTTGAATAAATATAAAAAGCATCCATAATAGGTCCTAAATGTTCTATTTTTCCTTCAATAAGTGGTTTATCAACTATGTTTAATTTCCATTGAGAAATTATAGATATTTGATCTTTATTTTCATTATTGGAATAATCTGGCAATCCGATTATTTCGAGACTTGCTGAAGATTGATGAAAAGACAATTTATTTTGCATCATATTTAAAATCGTATAAAAAATTCTTCAACTTTTGATAACCCTGATTTGAAATACAAAAAGATAAAATAAGCAAAGACTTTATGATAATCTCATCATTTTCAGCTTGATTTAAAAGCTTTTTCACTCTCATACTATCTACATTAAATCTCTCTTTAATCAACTCAATAAATCTCTTATTAAAATCATTCCAAATTACTGAATCCTCTTCAATATCTTCTTTAGATTTCAGTATCTCTCTGATAAAAGGATATAAATATTTAGACATTTCAACTGTAATTCTAATTAAGGCATCGAATTCGTTCAGTTTAATATTGTTAGTAATATAAGATTTTCTCAATGGATTATTGTTCCTTAATTTCCAAATAGTCACTTTATTTGGTAAAACATTATCTAGATTAAGTCTATTTGATAAGGAGTAAAGGGAATGGATACCATTTAAATCAATAGTTTCTAGTATTAATAACAATAAATCAAGCTTCTCTATAGATTTTCTTGATATCTGATTGGCTCTAGTTAAAACTGTAATTGTTCTCGATTAAGATATAAGCAAATTATAACAGAATTATTATTCCATTTTTTGAAATAAAAATGAATATAACTTATCTAGTTCTTCAATAGTTAGGATTCCATAACTCCATAATAATATTGGTAATGGAGTGTTATTTTTTATAGATAGTTTTATACCAAGTTCAATAGTAGATTCATCTAAACCTAATACATTGAATAGATAAATTATCATTTCTCGCGATGCATATTTATTCATGAATTCTATTTAATACTTGGATAAATGAGTGATTTAGTCATTTGATTTAGGACTAATTTTCTTGTAAAAAGAAATTTATTTAAAAGTAAAAATGAAAATTTCCTAATTGGAAACAAAAAAATGTTTCTATTAGCAAAAATTGATATTAGTGAGTCAGTTATAAAAATAGTGACGACAATATCTAAAATCCTGCTTGAAAAATACTTGAATTTAAATAATATCAATTGCATTTTAGTAATAGCAGTATTTTTATTAAAAAGATCATAAATAGTATTAACGTCTCTCCAACAAGTATTTAGGCCCTGACCACCAACAGGATGAAATGTATGAAATGCATCTCCTACAAAAACTAATTTTTTAAAATTTAAAACTGGTAAATTTAAGGATAAGGAAACAGGAAAAATATTAAATTCGCCAACTATTTGGTCCAACTTAAATTTATCTGGCAAGATTGTTGATAAATTATCCATCAAAAAATTCTTGTCAGAATTTAACCTTTCAATTGCCTTTAGTGTACTGGAAGTCCAAATTACTTGATATAAGTTTTTTTCTAAAGGTAATAATGCAAGTGGGCCTTCTTTTCTAAAAATTTCATAAGCACGCTTTTCACAATGACCCCTAAGAGAAACTTTAAAAGTTAAACAAGATTGACTATAAGATTTTTTTATATCAACAAAATCTAAGAATTTTTTATCAAGTGAGTTTGCTCCTGTTGAAAAGAATTGATAATCAAATAATATTTTTTTACGCAACAATCTCTGGGATGTCATAAAAAAAATATTTTCATAATTTTCCATCTCTTGAAAAAAAACGTTCATGAGATCCGAATGTTTAACTACCCAGCCAATATTTTCAGCAGAACTTATATCATCATCTAAGTCAGAGGTTGATAAATTGGCAAAAGCAGAAGTTACGCTATCTGAAATTGAAAGGGTATCAAAGCCAAATAAAAATGGTTCTAATTTTTCCCAAAGTCCGAATTTATATAAGATTTTTCTTGTTGAGTGAGTAATTGCATAAGTTTTATCTTTATCAATTAATCTATCCTTTGTTAATAAATCAGTTAAAAAAATATTGCAATCAAATTTTGAAAGTGCAATTGAAAGTAATAATCCTGTGGGGCCTGATCCGACAATTTTAAAATTGAATTTATTTTTCATCAGATTATATAAGCATCAACTATCTATTCAAATAAATATAGCAAATTTCCTCAAATGCTGGTCTTAATAAATAGGGATACTCTCCAACCCACAAATTAATTTCAGGAAGCCAAGCATCGGTCAAATAAAAATCTCTGTCAAAATTACGGTTATCAGATGTTATTAAACATCTAATACTCGAACCCACCCTAATTTGACTGTGCTTATTTTCCATAGGAAAACTTAATTTTTCCAAATAACCATCTTCATCTTCTAATTCAAGTACTAACCAAGTCCTTTTGTTTTCGATAACCTCTAATCTGCCTTGCCTATTAGATTGTTCTCTTGAACTTTCAATCTTTTCTGTTTTATAGATATCTGATATATAACCATCAAATATAGAAAAAAATTTATATTTTCTTAATTGCAAATTTTTTCTACTTGATTCTAGTATTGGGCCCCAGATGATGTACAAAAAAAACCCTACACATAGGAACAACCAGAAATTATTAGTTTGATCTCCAGTCGAACTAATAACTAATGAAATAAATCCACCAATTGAAGAAACTATTACTCTTTGAAGAATTTTTCTCGGACTTCCCAACGCGTACTTAAATTGACTTCCTGTACCAACTGCAGGAATAAGTTTTGAAATTTGACTCGAATTAATTGGAATTAACATTTTAAAAAATCAATTTTTCAAGTCCATAAACTAAAGTTTCATAATTACCTATTTTTTTAATAGCCTGTAAAACTCCTGGCATATATGCCTTTCTATCAATAGTGTCATGCTTAATTGTGTAAGTTTCTCCTGGAGATCCCATAATTACTAACTGATGAGCGAGTAATCCTGGTAATCGTACAGAATGTATATTAATTCCTGAATCTCTGATTCCACCTCGTACACTTTTCAATGACTCAGACTCTTTAACTAAATTCTGATTAAATTTCTTTGGATATTCTTCAATCATTTCTGCAGTTTTTATACACGTCCCACTAGGAGAATCAGCTTTTTGATTGTGATGCATCTCTATTAATTCAATATTGTCATAAAACCTTGCGGCAACCGATGCCGCCTGCTGAAGAAGAACCATACCTACTGAAAAATTAGGAATTATTGCACAACCTACTGATGCTTTCTGAGCAAAAACAGACAGATCTTGTATTTGCGAAGGGCTTAAACCTGTAGTTCCTACAACTGGTGATACACCATATGCAATAGCTGATCTGGTATTTTCATACACAGAATCAGGATGAGTAAAATCAACCAGTACAGGTTTGATTTTTTCATTTCTATAATTTTGACTAACAGAACATAAAGTTCCTTCAAAATCATTTGAAACGAAAACATCACAATCTTCAACATTTAATAATTCAGAAATATTTGAGCCATTGTTCTTCTCATTTATGTCGATTGCTGCAACAAGTTCACAATCTGTGGAAGTTAATACAGTATTAACAACCTCGCTACCCATTCTACCTAACGCTCCGGAAACTAGTACTGGTATAGGTTTTTTAGAATTTTCAATCATTTTTTAAAAAATTTTTTTTTAAAGGATGTTACACGCTATTTATATTGCACACAATAACGTCTTTTCATTCGTAGGCTGGTAGAAATACTTAAAGAAAATCAATGTTTACGCAGGTCCGCTCAGCAAACCGCAGAGTATCTCCTGTTGAGGATAACAAACACAAAGTTGTAATAAAAGCAGTTTATGTTGTCCTTGAGCCACAATACCAAAATTCCTTAACGGAAGCTGCAAAGTCAATAAATAAAATGAATGGGCCAATAGGTATAGATCTTAGTGGCTATCTTATCGAAGAACTCAGGAATGATAGTAATTTTGAAGATTTTAAAGAAGACATTGCTAATGCAGATATATTTGTTGCTTCTCTAATTTTCATTGAAGATCTTGCTCAAAAAGTAGTTGATGCAGTTACTCCATTTAAAGACAAACTTAAAGCATCAATTGTTTTTCCCTCCATGCCAGAGGTAATGAGATTAAATAAGTTAGGTTCATTTAGCATGGCCCAACTTGGTCAATCTAAAAGCATTATTGGAGATTTAATAAAAAAGAAAAAAGAGTCTGATGGAGCAAGTTTCCAAGATTCAATGTTGAAGTTATTAAATACACTGCCTTCAATACTTAAATATCTACCAGTAGAAAAAGCTCAAGATGCTAGAACATTTATTCTGAGTTTTCAATACTGGTTAGGTGGTACCACTGAGAACTTAAAAAACTTCTTGTTAATGATTTCTGAAAAGTATGCTGTTTCAGAGATCATAAAAGATCAAATAGAAGAATTTAAAATTCAAGATCCAGAAACATTCCCAGATTTAGGAATTTGGCATCCTCTTGCTCCTTGCATGTTTGAAAGTCTTAAAGAATATCAAAATTGGGAAAATAATAGGAAAGATATAAATCCTAAAGATGACAAAACTCCAACAATAGGTTTAGTACTTCAAAGGAGTCATATCGTTACGGGAGATGATGCTCATTACGTTGCTGTTATTCAAGAATTGGAATACAGAGGTGCGAGAGTACTACCTATTTTTTGTGGAGGTCTAGATTTTTCTAAACCAGTTAATGAATTTTATTATGATTCCATTAATAAAGACCAACCTATAGTAGACGGAGTTGTATCTCTAACAGGGTTTGCACTAGTTGGTGGGCCAGCAAGACAAGATCATCCTAAAGCTATCGAAGCCCTAAAAAGGTTAAACAGACCTTATATGGTTGCACTTCCATTAGTATTCCAAACCACACAAGAATGGGAAGATAGTGATCTAGGGTTACACCCAGTTCAGGTAGCACTTCAAATTGCAATTCCAGAACTTGATGGTGCTATTGAACCTATTATTCTTTCAGGTCGTGATGATGCTACAGGTAAGGCGCATACGCTCCAAGATAGAGTTGATGTAATAGCTGAAAGAGCCATAAAATGGTCAATTTTAAGGGTTAAGCAAAGAAAGGAAAAAAAATTAGCCATCACAGTATTTAGTTTTCCACCAGACAAAGGAAATGTTGGTACTGCAGCATACTTAAATGTTTTCGGTTCAATTTATAGAGTACTTCTTGAAATGAAATCGAAAGGATATCAAATAGATGAACTTCCAAGTAATTCAAAAGAATTAATGGAAAAAGTAATTAATAACCCTGAAGCAATGGATGGCTCTCCCGAGTTAAATATTGCTCATAAAATGTCAGTAAAAGAATACGAAGAGTTCACACCATATTCACAAAGACTCGAAGAGAATTGGGGCAAGCCTCCCGGTAACCTCAATAGTGACGGACAAAATTTACTTATTTATGGAAAACATTTTGGAAATGTTTTTATAGGTGTACAACCTACATTCGGTTATGAAGGTGATCCGATGAGGTTACTTTATTCAAGAAGTGCCAGTCCTCATCACGGTTTTGCCGCTTATTACACCTATGTAGAAAAAATCTGGGGAGCTGATGCTGTTCTTCATTTTGGAACTCACGGATCACTCGAATTTATGCCTGGTAAACAGATGGGCATGAGTGAAACATGCTATCCGGATTCTCTCATTGGATCATTACCTAATTTGTATTACTATGCTGCTAATAATCCTTCTGAAGCAACAATCGCGAAAAGAAGAGGTTATGCCTCAACCATTAGTTATCTAACTCCTCCAGCAGAAAATGCAGGACTTTACAAAGGACTTAAAGAACTAAGTGAACTTGTTGGTTCTTATCAACAATTAAGAGAAAATAGTAGGGGTATTCAAATAGTTAATGCAATAATCGAGACTTCTAAACAATGTAATCTTGACAAAGATGTTGAGCTCCCTTTAAAAGATGTAGAAGAACTCTCAATTGATGAAAGAGATTTATTTGTTGGTAATATCTATAAACAGTTGATGGAAATTGAAAGTAGATTATTACCTTGCGGTCTTCATACTATTGGAGAAGCTCCAACAGCAGAAGAAGCAGTTGCAACTCTCGTAAATATTGCATCATTAGAGAGAGAGCAAGAGGGATTAAGATCTCTTCCTGGATTGCTAGCTGAATCCATGGGGCTGAATATTGAACAAATTTATGATGGTAATAATAAAGGTGAGCTCAAATTTGTAGAGCTAAATGAAAAAATCATAAAGACAGCAAGAGAGTCTATTTTTGCGATGGTCAACTCTTTAAAAATTGTTGATGGCAGAGTTTATTTAGAAAAATCACTTCTTTCCAAATTGTTTGACTTCCTTAAAGTATTTGGTTTGAATTTACCTACCCCTTGGCTAAGGGTCTTTAACTTAAATGGATTTAATGAAGTTAACCAGAAGGAATTAAATAAATTATTTGATTACTTACTTTTCTGTTTGGAACAGGTCTGTGCTGATAAAGAAATGGATAGCCTCATTAAAGCATTAGATGGAAATTATGTTTTACCTGGACCAGGTGGAGATCCTATACGAAATCCAGGTGTTTTACCCAGTGGTAAAAATATCCATGCACTTGATCCACAATCAATCCCTACTACAGCAGCAGTAGCTGCGGCAAAGTCGGTTGTTGACAAATTAATTGAGAGGCAAAAGGAAGAGCAAGGTACCTGGCCGGAAACAATTGCTTGTGTTTTATGGGGTACTGATAACATCAAAACTTATGGAGAATCACTTGCTCAAATCTTATGGTTTGTTGGTGTAAAACCAAAACCAGATTCTGTTGGAAGAATCAACAAATTAGAATTAATCCCTTTAGAAGAATTAGGTAGGCCAAGAATAGATGTAGTTGTTAACTGCTCAGGAGTTTTCAGAGATTTATTCATAAATCAGATGGCATTAATAGATCAGGCGGTCAAATTAGCGGCTGAGGCTGATGAACCATTGGAATCTAATTTTGTAAGAAAACATTCACTAGAACAAGCAGAAAAAGAAGGCACTTCTATCAGAGAAGCTTCAGCGAGAGTATTCTCTAATGCAAGTGGAAGCTATAGTTCAAATGTAAATTTAGCTGTAGAAAATTCAACATGGGAGGAAGAGAATGAATTACAAGAAATGTATTTATCTCGCAAAACATATGCTTTTAATGCCGATAATCCAGGTGAGATGAATCAAAAAAGAGAGGTATTTGAGTCAGTAATGAAAACAGCAGATGTTACATTTCAAAACCTTGATTCCTCAGAGATTTCATTAACAGATGTAAGTCATTATTTTGATTCTGATCCAACAAAATTGATTAAGACACTTAGAGATGACGGGAAAGAACCAAGTAGCTACATAGCGGATACAACCACTTCTAATGCTCAAGTTAGAACACTTGGAGAAACCATCAGATTAGACTCAAGGACAAAACTTTTAAATCCTAAGTGGTATGAAGGTATGCTTAAATCTGGTTATGAAGGAGTTAGAGAACTTTCTAACAGACTTAATTACACTCTTGGTTGGAGCGCGACAAGTGGTCAAGTAGATAATTTTGTATATGAAGAAACTAATGAAACATTTATAAATGACAAAGAGATGAGGAAAAGATTAATGGATCTTAATCCCAATAGTTTCAGAAGAATAGTTGGAACTTTGCTAGAAGTTAATGGTAGGGGATATTGGGAAACTTCAGATGAGAATATTGAACAGTTGAAAGATTTATACCAAGAGGTAGAGGATAAAATCGAAGGAGTCAAAGAATAATAAATTTATTATTTTCTGTAAATCTTATCAGCTACTTTCAGGATTTGATAATTTAGTTTGACGTTGTGAACTCTCACAATATCAACATTAAATTGAGAACAAAGGCAACTTACTGCAAGTGTTCCTATATCTCTTTCTTTTGGATTATTCTCATTCATAATTTCTCCTAAAAATCTTTTCCTTGATGCACCTATCAAGATTGGCAAATTCCAATTTTTAAATACATCTAAGTTTCTCAAGATTTCCAGATTTTGATTTAAATCTTTTGAAAACCCAATTCCGGGATCAACAATTATATTAGTTTTTGATATATTTTTTTCTAAAGCATTATTTATTAAATTATCAAGCGAGCCCTTAACATCTCTCAATACATTTTGGTAATTAGAGAGTTGATTCATATTTTGACTATTACCACGACTATGAGTTATGACGAATGGACAGTTGAATTTTGCTACAACATCCAAAATTTTTATATCTCTTCTTCCTCCCGTGACATCATTTATCCAATTAGCACCATTTAAAAGAGCTTCGTAAGCCACATCAGAATTAAAAGTATCAATAGAAATTAATACATCTGGATATTCAGATTTTATTAATTTCAGATATGGGATCAATCTGTTTATTTCTATATTAGATCCAACTTCTTCAGCGCCAGGTCTAGTACTTTGAGCACCAAGATCAATAACATCAACACCATTACTTAAGAAATGATTTACTTGATCTAAAACTTTTTTTGAAGAGTTTAATTCCCCACCATCACTAAATGAATCAGGAGTTAAATTAATAACTCCCATAATTGAAGTTTTTTGACCCCAGCCTTTTGGCCATGGATTTTTCTTATTTATAATTTGCAATTCTCGCAAAACTATTCGGATCTAATGAAGCCCCTCCAACTAACACCCCATCGATATCACTCATTGACATGATTTCGTCAATATTATTAGGTTTAACAGATCCTCCATATTGAATAATTACATCATCAAAACCTATTAATTTCCTAATCAAAGAACATATCTTATTAGCATCCTCAGCCTCACATGTTTTACCTGTACCAATTGCCCATATTGGTTCATAGGCAACTATTAAGTTTGATGGATCTGTATTTTCTAATCCTTGTTCAACCTGTCTAGTAATAACTCTATCAGCTTCTCCCCTCTCTCTTTGTTCTAATGTTTCTCCAACACAAACTATTGGAGTAAGTCCACTAGATTGAGCAAATACTGCTCTTTTATTAATTTGTTCATCACTTTCACTAAAATATTTCCTTGGTTCACTGTGGCCAACTATTGCATATGAGACACCATGTTCAAGAAGCATTTTTGGAGAAATTTCTGCAGTAAAAGCTCCTTGATTTTCCCAATGAATATTTTGACTAGAAATATCTAAATAATCAAAATCAGAATGCTCAGAAAAGGTTGAAATAGCTGTAAAAGGAGGCGCAATAATAACTTTACGATCGCCTTTTATGTTTTTTATTAAAGGAATAAACTCTTCTAAATAGGATTTAGCTTCTGCACAAGTCATGTGCATTTTCCAATTACCAGCAATTACAGATTTTCTCAAAATACTATCTCCAAGAAAAATATACTAATACAAAGTGAGTTGAATAAGCTAACTATTCAAAAATTAATTCATTTTTTAGAAATATTACTATATCTCCCTTGTTTAACTTCCTTCCTCTCCTAGTCTCAATAACACCATTAACTTTGACAGAGCCGGATTTAATAAAAATTTTAGCTTCGCCACCAGAAGATACCAAATTTTTCCATTTTAAGAATTGATCCAATTTCATTGTTTTTTTACCCAAAGATATTGATAAAGTAGGATAAACAATTAAATATATAATATCTTGCTAATACCACCAGTCAGACCATATTCAAATAGGTTTATCAAGGGTTTTATATGCATGCTTATTTACGTAGCTTGTTGGCCTTTATTAGCTTATTTAGCTGGAAACTTAATCCCAGCAATTGGTTCAGGTGATCTCTCAAAAGTATCTAACATAATAATTAAGTCTTTATTTGTATTTTTAGTTCAAAAAACTGCTCAATTTGGACAGGATGTATTCATAGCAAAACCAGCTTTAGAAATAAGTGAAGTAATGAGAGGAAATTTATTTAGCAGAATTCAAAAAATAAAGATGAATTCTATTGAAAATATTTCAGCCGGGGACATCACATATAGACTTACAGAAGATGCAGACAGGGTAGGTGAAGTTATTTATAAAACAGCTCAAGACACTATTCCATGCACTTTGCAGTTGCTAGCAGTAATAATATATATGTTTTATTTAGACTGGTCTCTTACAGTATCAACTTTTGTTTTAGCACCATTGATTATTCTTTCAATTAACAGTTTTGGAAAAAGAGTTTTAATAGCATCCGAAAAAAGTCAAGAATCAACAAGTAATTTAGCAGGTTTAATAGGTGAATCTATAAATGGAATGTCTACGATAAGATCTTTTGCTGCAGAAAATTGGATTGAAAAAAGATTTTATAAAAGATTAAGTACAAATAAAAAAGCAAAATATAAAACATTAAAACTACTTGCATTTCAACATCCAGTTGTAGGATTTGTTGAAGCATTTGGAATATTAGCAATATTAGGTATAGGAGCAGCAAGAATCAATCTAGGCCTTCTAACAAGTGAAGAGTTTAGTAGTTTTTTTGCAGCAATATTAATGCTTATTGATCCAATAAGTCATATAAGCACAAATTTTAATGACTATAAACAGGCAGAAGCTTCAATAAAAAGGTTGAAAAACATAAATCAAGAACCTGTCGAAGATGATAAAGAAAATTTACGAAGGATATCCAATTTTGAAGGCAAAATAAGTTTCAAGAAAGTTAATTTTGCTTACAAAAAAGATAATCAAGTACTTAAAAATATCAATTTAGAAATTAAAAGAGGGGAAGTCACTGCATTTGTTGGAGCTTCTGGAGCTGGTAAAAGTACAATGTTGGCTTTGATATTAAAGTTTATAACTACAAATAATGGAGACATTTTTATAGATGATAAAAATCTCAAAATATTAAATACAAAAGATATTAGAAAAAATATTGCGTTAGTACAACAACAGCCTTTTTTGTTTTCAGGAACAATTATTGATGTAATAAGAATGGGCAGAAATTTCACCAAAGAAGAAGTTATAGAATCAGCAAGAAAAGCAAACGCTCACAACTTCATTCAAAAACTTCCTGAGAAATATGAAACTGAGATAACTGAAAGAGGTTCAAATTTCTCAGGTGGTCAGATCCAGAGGATAGCAATTGCAAGAGCAATACTTGGGAACCCATCGATTCTTCTTTTAGATGAGGCCACAAGTGCGTTAGATGCCGAATCAGAATCTGAAGTACAAAAAGGACTTTATAGAGCAATGAAAGATAGAACAGTAATTGTAATCGCTCATAGATTAGCTACTACTCAAGAGGCAGATAAAATAGTTGTTTTCGATAAAGGTAAAATTATTGAAATTGGGAAACACATTGATTTAATAAATAAACCTGGAATTTATAAAGAATTATGTGAAAAACAATTGATTAAAAAACTATAGTTCTATTTTATTAATAAAAAAAGTAAATCAATGAACGAAAACACAAATGAATCTGAAAATCCAATTTTAACCTTTGAAGGCAAAAAATATTTAATAAATGAACTTTCTAATGAAATAAAAGAATCTATAAAAGTATTACAAATAGCAGAGACACAACTAAAGATGCATCAAGATACTCTCAAATTACTTTCAATTAGTCGAAACTCTTTAGTTAATCAATTAAGAGAAAAACTAAAAAACTTAGAGTAAAATTTTTAATAACTATGGATTTCTTGTAGAGAGTAAGTATTAATTTTGTTGCATTGCAAAGCTTTGATCGCCTTAATGGCTGCCTTTGCTCCAGGAATAGTTGTAAAAGTTGGGATATTATATTCTAAAGCGGCACGTCTTAAATAAGCATCATCATAAAGAGCCTGTGAGCCAATTGGAGTATTAATTATTAATTGAACAAGTCCTGAACGAATTAAGTCTTCAATATTTGGTCTTCCTTCATGAACTTTTAGCACTTCTTCAACTTGAATTCCTAAATTCACCAAATAAGCAGCTGTACCCTTTGTTGCGATTAATTTAAATCCCAAAATCAAAAGTTCTCTAGCAACTTCCTCAAGATTTTTTTTATCTAAATCATTTGTAGATAAAAAAGCAACTCCTTCTGAAGGAACACCATTACCTGCTGCCAATTCCGACTTGGCATAAGCAATTCCAAAATCTTTAGCTAAACCCATTACTTCCCCAGTAGATCTCATTTCAGGACCAAGTAATGTATCAGATCCAGGAAATCTTTTAAAAGGTAAAACAGCCTCTTTTACTGCCTGATATTTTGGAGAAAATTCTTCTGTGAAATTAACATCCTCTAATGTAAAACCTTGCATTAACTGGGTAGCTAATTTTGCAACTGGTTTGCCTATGGCTTTTGAAACAAATGGAACTGTCCTAGATGCTCTTGGATTTGCTTCGAGAATAAATAATTTATTTTCTTTATCATTTGTATTTATTACTGCAAATTGCAAATTAATTAAACCAACAACATTTAATCTTTGCGCAATTAATTTAGTCCAGTTTCTTACATTCTCTATTGTGGATGTTGAAAGAGAAATGGATGGTAAGCAACAAGCTGAATCTCCTGAATGAATTCCTGCAGGTTCAACATGTTCCATTAGGCCAGCAATTACAACCGAACCCTTTGAATCGCATAAAGCATCAACATCTATCTCAATTGCATTATTCAAATATTGATCAAGAAGTATTGGATGATCAGGCGATACCTTAACAGCTTCAGATATGTATCTCGATAATTCATTCTCATCTTTAACAATTTCCATTGCCCTTCCACCTAAAACATAAGAAGGTCTTACAACCAAGGGGAATCCTATATTTTTTGCTACTAATTCTGCTTCATTTTGATTACGTGCAATACCGTTTAAAGGTTGTCTAATACTTAATTCTTCAAGAATTTTTGTAAACTCCTCTCTATCTTCTGCTAAGTCGATAGATATTGGAGAAGTTCCAAGAATTTTTGATCCAGTTCTGATCCCATCATTAGATTTAAGCCATTCAAATAAAGGTAATGATAATTTCAGTGGAGTTTGACCTCCAAATTGAACAATCAAACCATAAGGATTTTCAGCTTCTATTATGTTAAGCACATCCTCCAAAGTTACAGGCTCAAAATATAAAATATCGCTAGTGTCATAATCTGTTGATACAGTTTCAGGATTACTATTAACCATTATTGTTTTATAACCGTTTGCAGAAGCTTGATATGACGCATGACAACAACAATAATCAAATTCTATTCCCTGACCAATTCTGTTTGGACCTCCTCCTAAAATCATAATTTTTTTTGATATGGAATTTTCTGAGATCTCGCTATCAACAATTTGAGAATTATAATTATAGAAAGATTCTTCGTAAGTTGAATAATGATAGGGAGTTGAGGATGAGAATTCTGCTGAACAAGTATCAACAGTTTTATAGATTGGAATTATATTAAGTTTTTTTCTATATTTTCTTACCTCAAAAAAATCAGAATTAGTTAAATTTGCTATCTGTTGATCTGAAAAGCCTAACTGTTTAGCATGTAACATCAAATCCCTGTCTAGAGTATAAAGTTCTTTATCTTTCAAAAAATCATTTTCAAAATTAAAGATATTACGTAATTTTTCGATAAACCATAAATCTATATTTGTAACTTCTTGAATATAATTATTAGTTTTTCCAAGCTGCATAGCTTTTTTAATTAGGAGAATTCTTTCAGATGTAGGGTTTCTTAAACTATTTTTAATTTGACTCTCATCTTTAAATTCATCTTGTGAATCACATTCCCATCCGAAAACACCTACTTCTAATGACCTTAATGCTTTCTGAAATGATTCTTCAAAAGAACGACCTATTGCCATTGACTCACCAACAGATTTCATAGCAGTGCTTAAAGTATTAGATGAACCTTTAAACTTTTCAAAAGCAAATCTTGGAATCTTAGTAACTACATAGTCAATTGATGGCTCAAAACATGCAGGCGTTTTTTTTGTAATGTCATTAATAATCTCATCAAGTGTATAGCCAACAGATAATAAAGCTGCAATCTTTGCTATAGGAAATCCAGTTGCTTTACTTGCCAAAGCAGAGGATCTACTAACACGAGGATTCATTTCTATAACAATTACTTCTCCATTAGATGGATTTATTGCGAATTGAATATTACTCCCTCCTGTTTCAACTCCCACCTCTCTAATAATCTTCAATGACAAATCCCGCAACCTCTGATACTCCTTATCTGTTAAAGTCTGTGCGGGAGCTACAGTAATCGAATCTCCAGTATGTACACCCATTGGGTCTAAATTTTCAATACTGCAAACTATTACCACATTGTCAGCAGTATCTCTCATTACCTCCAGTTCAAACTCCTTCCATCCAATGAGTGATTTTTCAATTAATATTTGATTACTAGGACTTTCTTCTAAACCTGATTTAGACAACTCGACAAATTCTTCAAGGTTAAAAGCAATTCCACCCCCTACTCCACCTAAAGTAAACGCAGGCCTTATTATGAGAGGATAGGAACTAATTTTTTTTGATACCTCTACAGCTTCATCTAGGTTAGAGGCAATGCCAGATGGACAAACATTTACATTTATTTTCTCCATAGATTCTTTAAATAATTTCCTATCTTCAGCTTTATTAATAGCTCTTAAATCAGCTCCAATTAATTCAATATTGTTTTGTTTTAGAAAATCTGACTCTGATAATTTAACCGCAAGATTCAAAGCGGTTTGACCTCCCATAGTGGGAAGAATCGCATCAGGTTTTTCTCTTAGAATAATCTGAGAAACTATTTCAGGAGTCAATGGTTCTATATATGTTTTGCTTGCTATATCAGGATCAGTCATTATTGATGCTGGATTTGAATTTATCAAAACAATTTCATAACCAGCATTTCTTAATGCTTTGCAAGCTTGAGTACCAGAATAATCAAATTCGCATGCTTGGCCTATAACAATTGGTCCCGAACCTAGAATAAGAATTTTTTTAAGATCACCTCTTTGAGGCATAATTTAAACGTTCATTTATCTCATGCTACTTATAAATCATCAGATGTTAATCAAGTTACTTGAAAAGCAACATTTGTTTCTATAGTATTGAAAGAAATTAATTTTTTATGAGCGAACTTCAGCGACTTAAAAGTTTGTTACCTCCAGAAAATGAAAGTTGGGTATTTGTTGAAGCTGCTGCGGCTATAGATCCACCTTTAATAACGCTTGAGGAAATCGGTCGTGACGAAGTAGAAATTCAAATAGATTTAGATGAATGGGATAACTTTGCTATTGATCATAGAAATTTATTATTTTGGCACGAAGTTGGAAAAATCCAAAATGACGCAATCCCCAGAGATGGATGGGAAATGGCAGCTCTTGCAATAGGACTTGGAGGGGCGATAGGAGAATTGTGGGTACAAGATGGGTTACTATTATTACTTGCTCTTGGTTTATCAAGTTTTGCAGGATATAGATTATATTTAAAAAATAATTCTGAAAAAAAACTTCAAGATGCTATTTATGCAGATGAAAGAGCTATAGATCTTGCATGTAGATTTGGATACAGCATTCCAAATGCCTATAAAAGTCTTGGAGGAGCATTAAAAGAGTTAATAGAGAAGACACGAAAAAAGAAAAAAAGAAGTTTCTTTGAAGATAGATTAGATGCCTTAAGAAAAAGTGCAGAAAAAGCAAGATCAGAATTATCTCAGCAAGAAGGCTCAGAAAAATCAGTTTCAAGTGAAAATGTTTATGGACAATAAAAGTTTGGTTTTAATAGCAGCCAAAGCATGTGATGAAAAAAAAGCAAGAGATATAAAACTTATAAAAATTGACAAAGTATCATTTATAAGTGAATGGATTTTAATTGCAGAAGGATTATCAGATGTACAGGTTAGATCAATTACTAATTCTGTAGAGGGAGAGCTTAGAGAAAAGGCTAAAGTTGAACCTATACGAAAAGAAGGGACTAACGAAGCGAAATGGGCTTTACTCGATTATGGTGATTTGATAGTAAATATTTTTCAACCAGAAATAAGAAAATATTATGACCTTGAGTCATTCTGGAGTAATGGAGATAATCTTGCATTTCCATAATTTTATTTTATGAATCAATCTAAATGTCCTGTCCCTAGAGCGCAGCAACCCACTAATGAATTCATAGAATTATCAAAATCTAAAATTTTTTCTTGGCCAAAAACAAAAAAATCACTAATTCTTATATTGATAAAGTTTTGGGTAGGAGCTTTTGTTCTATTTCTTGTTATTTCTTCAGGTAGTGTATATTTCAAAACATCCCTTTTAAAATATATTCTATTAAGTTTTTTTTGCAGCTTATCAATACCTCTCTTAATTTCAATAAGGTTATATCTAGGTTGGAAACATATATTTAATAGATTAATATCTGAAAAAGTTGAATACGAGGAGTCCGGTTGGTATGACGGTCAAGTATGGGAAAAGCCATTAGTTTTGAAAGAAAAAGAATCACTTATTGCCTCAATTGAGGTAAAACCTATTTTAAAAAATTTAATTCAAATTCTTTCTATTATTTCAGTCTTAGCTTTGTCTGGTATTTTAATTTTTCAATATAACAATTTCTAAATGAGTTCTAATTTCAAAAACCTCTACACTTCTAACAATCCTCCCTTGCAAGCAACCCTGATGAGAGGATCTAAGATCGAGTCGATCCACAAGATTCATGCTGTTATTACTGATAAAAAAGGGAGGGTTTTAATGTGTGCAGGAAATCCAGAATATAAAAGTTTCATGAGGTCAGCACTAAAACCTTTCCAAGCAATACCTTTCGTTAGTAGCGGAGCTTCATCAAAATTCAACAATGAATCAAAATCAATTGCTTTAGCATGCGGGTCACATAGTGGATCAAAACTTCATGCAAGGGAAGCATTCAAAATTTTGTGGGAATATGACATTGACATTAATAATCTTAATTGTCCAAAATCAAAGACAAGTCCATTAGAACACAATTGTTCGGGTAAACATGCCGCTTTTTTAGCTACATGCAAAAAAATGAATTGGCCATTAGATAGTTACCTAAAAGGGGATCATCCTCTTCAAATAGAAATATTCAGAATTGTTTCTGAATTACTCGAAATCCCATCATCTGAAATAAACGCAGAACGTGATGATTGTGGTGCACCCACTCTTTATTTAAAACTATTAGAAATTTCAAGGTTATATTCACTCCTGAGCAGTTCCGAAAATGCTGAATTAGAACAAATCAGTAGAGCTATGACAACAAACCCAATAATGATCAGTGATAATTATAAATTTGATACAGAAATAATTAAAGCTTCTCATGGGAACGTTATAGGTAAAGGAGGAGCCGAGGGAATACAGTGTCTATGTAAAGTAAATGAAGGCATAGGTTTAGCTTTAAAAGTAGAAGACGGTTCAAAAAGAGCAAAGCATGCTGTTAGTCTTCACTTACTAAAACAGTTAGAGTGGATATCTGACATAAGAATTCAAGACATCGAAGAAAAGGTGTTTAATTTTCCTGAAGGAGTGCGACTTGAAGTTAAAGGTAAAGTAAAATTCCAAGAATCCTAAAAAACAAGAAAAATACACCTTTCAGATGTATGCTATGTATATGTCGCGGGGTAGAGCAGTCTGGTAGCTCGTCGGGCTCATAACCCGAAGGTCGGAAGTTCAAATCTCCCCCCCGCCACCATTTAGAAGCAGCTTCAAAGCTGCTTTTTTAGTATTTGCAATAATTACAGCAATTATAAAAATAAAGATTATGTCATCTTAACAAAAAAGAGTTTATTAATAACTATTTGATATCTTTTTGAATAGAGAATTTAAAGTCAACTCTTACTATTAGGCCAGTAATGATAAAAAGTATTCCAATGTATGAATTCAAAGATAGGTCCAAAATATTAAATTAATTTTCTAACTAAATTTTAACTCACAAATCATTGATATTAAATTTACTAGTAACAATGAATTTAAAAAAATCTGAATTTTGAACATTTACATCTTTAATAAGGTATTTAATAAAGTAGAGTAAATTTATGAAATTAAGAAAAATTATATGCAGAATTTTCTACAGCGTGATTTAGGTTCAAGCATGTTATCAATAGCCATAATATTAGGATGGTTGGGTCTGTTTTTTGTATTTTTGAGAGTAGTAACAATTGCAATAAAAAGAATACTTGAAGCTGTTTTCAAAAAATCTTAATTATTGATATAAGTCAATAATTCTAAATTAATCACAAAAATCCTGATTTACTAGGTATAATGACCTAAAAATGTCAATTTTAGATAAGGTAAAGATTGGAAATTCTGTTCAAATTAATTTAGAACTATCTAAGGATAGACTTACCAAAGAAACTATTGATGCAATAAATATTTCTTCATTGGGTAAGATAAGTGATTTCAGAATAACTGATGGCAAAGGCATTGGAGTTGTCTTGCAATTATCTAATGGAAAAGAGCAATGGTTTTTTGAAGATGAAATTGATATTCTTGACGAAAATGGTAATGTAATTAAAAGAAATAATGCTAAAAAGGAGAATAGTAAATTTATATTTAATTTTTCAAGAGGATTAAATTATGAAATTAAAAATAATGTAAGCGAGTTAATTAATCCAATTAACTTTTTTATCTGGCTAGTTGTATCGTTTAAAGATATTTTTTAAATCGAATAAAATTTTCCTAAAATAATTAAACAATTTATTTAAATATAAAATTTCATTAAATAAAAATTTAAATGGTACAAAATATTATCGATGTAAAAAATTTATCTAAGTCATTTGATATCTCTTCCAAAGAACCAGGCTTAAAAGGAACAATTAAACATTTTTTTAGAAGAAAAACAAAAAGTTTGAAAGTTATAAAAGATATAAGTTTTGAAATAAAAGAAGGAGAAATAGTTGGTTTTCTAGGTGCTAATGGAGCTGGGAAAACAACAATCTTAAAAATGCTTTGTGGCTTAATTTATCCAAGTGAAGGTTCGATTTTGGTTTCAGGCCACTTACCTTACAGGAGAAAAGAAAATTTTTTAAAGAATGTCACCTTAATAATGGGACAAAAGCAACAGCTTATTTGGGATCTTCCGCCAATTGAATCATTCTATTTGAATGCATCAATATATGACTTAGATAAGTTCGAAGCTAAAAAGAGAATTAAAAAACTATCGGAAATGCTTGAAATTGATGAAGAGCTATTTATACCTGTTAGAAAACTTTCACTAGGTCAGCGAATGAAATCAGAATTACTAGCAGCTTTGATACATGAACCAAATATTCTTTTTTTAGACGAGCCAACACTTGGATTAGATATTAATGCACAGAGAAATTTAAGAAAATTCCTTCAAAAATATAATCAGGAAACTAATGCAACGATATGCCTAACCAGTCATTACATGAAAGATATTACATCACTATGCAAGAGAGTTATATGTGTGCACGAAGGATCGATATCTTATGATGGGAAACTTGACTTATTATTAAAAAAACTTTCTCCTGTTAAAGAAATATTAATAGTTTGTCGCTCAGAAAAGGATGCAATTAAATTAGTAAATTCCGGTTTTACTGTTAAAAATAAAATAAAGAATGAAATCACTATAAAAATTGAAAACAACTCTATTACCTCTTCACTAAAAACTATCCTAAATAATTTTGAAATTGAAGACCTTTTTATAAACGAACCACCCATAGATGAAGTTATTGGAAAGGTATTAATCAAAAAAGATTATGATATTTAATTTGATTAACCGCAAAATATTCACCTTATTAAAAGTCCAATATTCAAACATGTTGGAATATAGGGTAGAAATTGCATTATGGGCAATTTCAGGAATTATTCCTTTTTTTATGTTAAACATTTGGACAAATAATAATCTAAATGAATCCCTAAATATTAGTGATTTAATGCTTTCTAGGTATTTCTTATGTGCCTTTTTTGTAAGACAGTTTTCTGTAGTTTGGGTTGTATTTAGTTTTGAAGAGGATTCTCTAATGGGGAAAGTATCTCCGTATTTAATCCAACCTTTAAATCCATTTTTCAGATATTTTGCACAACATCTTGCAGAACAAATAACAAGATTTCCTTTCGCACTAATAATCGCATTCTTCTTTTTTATTTTAAATCCAGAAAGTATATGGATACCAAATTTGAGCATTTTACTTTTATCAATAGTTTCTACTTTCTTATCCTTCTTGATTCAATTTTTAATCCAATCAATAGTTGCATGTCTATGTTTCTGGACAGAGAAAGCATCATCAATAGAAAGATTATTATTTATTCCAACTTTATTTCTCTCAGGTCTTTTAGCACCAGTAGTTTCATTCCCTGCATATGTTAAATCATGGATTTATTTGACTCCTTTTCCATATCTAATTGATTTCCCTGCGAACTTACTGTCAGGAAATAAAACAAATATTAGCGGAGGCTTAAGTATGCAAATTCTATGGATTTTTTTACTTTTCCCATTATTTAAGAAAATTTGGTCTGAAGGAACGAAAAAATATACCGCGATGGGATCATGAATCTAAGAAAATACCTAAAAGTTTATAAAAAATTCTTACATACATCATTAGCTTCTGAATTGGAGTATAAGGCAAATATACTAGTTGATTTAATTACTGCAATTTTAAGTTTAGTTGGGAGTATTTTTCTATTATCTATTTTCTTTCAAAATAATGGATACATTGGAGGGTGGAAATTTGAACAGGCACTAATAATTCAAGCTATTTATACAATTTTGAATGGAGTAACAAATACTTGGTTTAATCCAAATCTTACAGAAATAGTTAAACATATAAGAGAAGGAACATTAGACTTCGTACTTTTAAAACCTATTGATAGTCAATTTTTTATTTCATTAAAAAAAATAAATCCATCTGGATTTTTAGAGATTATGCTTGGATTTTTCTTGTTGCTTTTCTGCATAAGAATAAATCAAATAAATTTAAGTTTAAGTTTTCTAAGCCTATCGCTGATTACGATGGGCTGCTCGATTTGTATTTTATATAGCCTATGGTTTTTTATATCTACTACTACTATTTGGTTTGTTAAGACTTGGAATGCAATAGAAGTATTAAGATCATTTCTTTATATTGGAAGATTTCCTCTAAATTCATTTTCATTTTCTTTGAGAGTTTTTTTTAGTATTTTCATTCCTATTGCTTTTATAACTACAATACCTTCTGAAGTTTTTCTAGGACTTTCTCAAATGTGGAAAATATTGCTTGAAGTTATTGTTGCATCAGTATTTCTAATAACTTCAAGAAAGTTTTGGTTATTTGCATTAAAGTTCTATTCATCAGCATCTAGCTAACTATTATTTAATAACCTCTCTGCAAAATTCCCAAATTTGTTGTTTACTTTTCAGCTTAGAAAGCCTAGATAATTTCTTTAAATGAGGTTTTGATTTTTCCACAGATAAAAGCCTACAGTTATATTCGATTTTATGATTTCTTGATATGATTCCTAATTTGAGTGCAACATCACCAAGGATTATTATTAAAGAGATAAAAAAAACTATACCAAAAAATTGTGAAATTGATTTTGAATAATTTTCATTTTCAGTTTTTAATTCAAACTTCATTACTTAACTATATGCTGAGGGCACTTAATTGCAGCAATAGCAACAGCGGTAACTTTAAAATTTTCTGACTTCTCAATAACCTTTTTAACCTCTAAAGGTCCAAATTTATTACTCGCATCACTGTAGGAAAGAAGTAAAGATTTATAGTTATCATGACCGAGAGTTCTATACTCACAGAAATTATCCCCAACATAATTTAAAAGAGTTAGTAAAGTTAATTCAATCATTAAAGCTTTTTACTAGCAAAGTTCTTACGAATGATACTGTGCAGGACATTTTTAACAAGTAAAATTGGCTAAAAAAATTTGAAATCATAAGATAGAATTTTTACTCATAAACTTAAAAATTACAAAATTTTTTTAAAATTTTTAAAATTTCATATAAGAAAATAATTAAAGCGCTATCTGTAGTGTATGAAATAGCGAACGATTGCGCTACAGATAGGGGGTTGCATTTTTTAAGAAATTGGTTTAAAAATAAGATTCCCCATCACCCGGCCCCACATATGTGAGGCCTTTTTTTTATGGTTTTTAAATTAAGGTCTCTCTAAAATTATTGTTTAATAAATGAGTTATTCATTAACCTCTTGGATTAATGAATAAAAAAAATAATTAATTTTTTTAGCGATAAACCTGCTTTTATACTCTTAAACATAACTTTACTGCTGTTCTCAATAAATTTGTAAAAAACTTTTTGTGAATTTAATCAATAAGCTAATACCAACCAAAATACAAACTGTTGTGAAAGTTTTCTTAATTAATATATTTCCATTTAATTTTGATAAGTGAGCCCCAAAATATCCTCCTAAAAAAGAACCAATTATTAATATTATTAATATATCTAAAGGTACTGATCCTATTTTAGTCAAAGAAACTGCACCGATAAAATTCCAAAAAATCCCAACAGTAAAGAATGTCAAACTTATAGCTCGAAGAAAATCCATTTCAAAAGTTTTTATTAAAAGTATCGTTACAAGCAATCCAGTTCCTGAAGAAATAGAACCATTTAATATTCCTATGAGAAAAATAAAAAGTAAAAATCTAATTTTATGAAATAAATTAAGCTTATTACTCCCAGATGACAAACCTAAATCTGGTTTAAGGAATGAGTAAAAAGCTAATAATATTGAAATTATTCCTAAAATTAGGTACAAATACATTTCTGATATATATTCAACTACAGAAGCCCCTAAAATAACTCCTGGTAATCCAAAAATTAAAATTTGCCAAGCAATACTTATATCATTACCTAGAGATTTGTAATTTCTTAATGAACCCCCTATTCCTAGTGCTACTGTTGCTAATTTATGACTAGCCAGAGCTGATAATAAGGAATTCCAAATAAAATCAATGCAGGCAATTGTAATAGTCCTGCTCCTCCTCCAGAAATCGCTGAGAACGTATTAGAAAAAAATGATATCAAAAAGATATAAATACTTTTAAATAAAGAATGATCAAAATTTCCTAATAATATTGTTAATAAATAAAGCATTAATTATAAATTGCCCTTTGTATTAATAAGAGAAAATTATTCTTTTCATAAGAAACATTTGCTTTAAGAAGTCTTATCTTATCTTTTTCAATCATACTTAAAAAAAAACTGTTATTATCAAAAAAATTATCAAGAATTTTATGCATAGACAAGATGCAATTTACCTTGATCAGTTTTGTCCCAAGATAAGCAATAAAAATTGGAGAGAGTCACTTAATAAACTTACTAATTATAAATGTATTTATTGCGGCAAACCCTCAGAATCACTTGACCACCTTCATCCGATGTCAAAAGGAGGTATTAGCAGCACAAGTAATTGCGTCCCATGTTGTTTGTCATGTAATGGTAAGAAATCAGATTCAGAAGTTCTTGGTTGGTACAGAAAACAAAATTTTTATGATCCTCGAAGAGCTATGGCGATAAGAGCATGGTTTAATGATGATTTAAAACTAGCGTCAGTTCTTTTGAACTACTTAAATTAAACAATGAAACGATAAATTCATTGAGATTCGAAAAAATATTTTTGTATTTAATTAATTAGGACCCTTTATTTTAGTAAGCAATGTTTTTATTAAATTATTCTTAATCTTTCTGAATTTATATTATTGCTCTTAAAAATCGCAATATTAGAATAATCATCTTTCCACATTATTGGCGAATCTATAACTTTTCTCTCTGGAGACTTTACTGAAAAAATCAATCCAAATACAAAAAGAATAGTAATCAAAATTATAGTCAATACTAATTTGTCTGAAATATTATTCATTAACCTACTCTATCTTGAAAAATTTTTGTCGGGAGTTGTTTTTTCGTAAATTTCTAGAAAATATGATTTAAAATAATCAACTCCCTCTTTTCCAATTAATCCAAACGACCATCCACAATCATTTACTACTTGCAATGAAATTTGATTTGCCAAGTCACTTTTCTCAATCCATTTTTTCTGCGGATTGTAAGAGAAAGATATAATATTTTCAGTTTTTAAAATAGCTGATTTCATTGCTTCATCTTTAGAAAGACCATTTTCGATAGCGTTGCAATATTTCTTAGAGAAATTATTAGAGATCCTATTTTGTAGCAAACTAACACTGGGATCGGATGTATCAAAAGCTAAACCTATTGCAGGTTTTAATTGAAAAATTGTAAATAAAAGTAAGACAAAAAATAATTTTAACAACAGTCGTTAATCATGAATTTATAAGTAATATAATAGTATTTTCAAATTGTCTTTTCAATTAAATCTGTTAATTATAAAAAGTAAATTAAATTTCAATTTATTAATAATTTAAAGTATTGCAATAAGTTCAGTAATAATAGTCAGAGGTTTATTTGACTACAAATATGTACGAAACATTGATGACATTACTTTTTTTTCCTGATTGGACAAATGGATTACCTTCAGATTTCTTAATTCTTCATTTTTTTGTAGGAGCAGTAATTTTCCCATTCAACATGATACATGCTAAAGCAAGAAAAATTGACAGTCAAAACCCACAGGAAGCCGCTAATGGGTACAAAAATTCAGACAATGCAACATTTTTTGGATACGAGGAAATCAATTAGATTTCTATAAAATTTATTTAAGGAATTAGATTATTGATGATAATTTCCCTAAATACAGCTTTAGATCTTAAAAAATTCAGCCCCAGTGAACCTATAGGAATATTCATAATTTTTATAGGATTAATATTTACTGGCATGATTTTCTATATTATTTATGCTGTAAGCACTAATAAAGAATCGTTAGAAGACAAAAAAATAAGAACTAAAAAGGAGTATTTGCAAAAGGAAAAGATAGGAAAATTATTTCCTAAGAAAAAATAAATTTAATTGCTTTATTACTATAAAGATATTTATTAATATTATTAATTATTAAATCAGTAGGATCTAAAAACATTAATTTTAGTTCTCTTAAATCAAACATTTCCTAAAATCTAATCATAACAACAAAATTTTTTAAACGAGGACTTCATATTGTTAATTGCACAGCTAAATAATTTTCATATCAAGCAAAAAATGTTAAAAATGGAAAAAATAATTTGAAATCTTGGAGAATTCACCTCAATATCTATATCTTGCTAGTGGAGTGAATAATGGAGAAGGGTTTTGGATTGTGGGAATAAAAAATTGTGATGAAAATATCCTTGAGGATAATAATCTTTTAGATTGCCATAGAAAAGAATTAATGGGTAATGAATCAGCAAAAGATATTCTATTAGCTATTAATTTAAACGTAAATAATTTATTAAATGAACTAAGAAAAAAAAATTATTTAATTGCAAGACCTTCAATTGGGATTCCTTTTGATATCCCTTTAGAAATCTTGGAAAATATTTTTGATTTTTGGTTAGATATTTATAAAAATCATGAAGCCTGGGAAGCTTGTTTAGGACTTCTTAAAGTTAGAAAAAGGATTTCCTTAATAAACCTTATTGAAAGCAAGAGTTTAAAAGGTAACTCTAAAAAATGGGCTATAAAAATTGAAGCTTTACATACTTATGTTCCTTCTTCACTTAAAAATGAAAAATTAAATGACCCTATGTGGTAATAATTCTATTTTTAAATACTAAAAATATTTACTTCGTTGGATATTTAAGTAAGAATAAAAAAAATAATAATTTAAAAATGAATAAACCATATTCTTTTAGTATCGATCAAATGAACGGGATAGTTGAGGATACATACGCCAAGATAATAAATGAATGTGAAAACTTAAAAAAAAATACTAATTGTCCAAATGAGCAAGTAGTAGCTCTTTTAAGTGTAATTGCTTCAAATTACGCTAATAAAACAGAAAAAAACGAAAATTAAGATGATAAGTTATTTTACATGGAGCGAATTTGATAATAGCGTAGAACAAATAGCTAATAAATGTAGGTTTAAGGAATTTTCTGGAATATATGGAATTCCTCGTGGTGGATTATGTCTTGCTGTAGCACTAAGCCATAAATTAAAAATTGAATTAATTTCTGAACCAATAAAAAATTCGCTTATAGTAGATGATGTTTATGATACAGGCATTACATTGTCGACCTTCAAGAATATTGAAGGAGCAATGTTTTTTGTATTATTTAGTAAAATCAACCCTACATGGTGGAATACAGTACATGTAACAAAAAAAAGTCAATGGATTGTTTTCCCTTGGGAAAATACTTTAAATTCAAAAGTTGATCGTGAAGAGTACATCAAAAAAAGAGGTTTAAATTGAGAAAGAAATTATATTTGGCTAATCCATATGGATTTTCAAAACAAACTAAAACCCTCTTAGATGAATTTATTCAAATCTTCAATGATTTAAATGTAGAAGTATTTGAACCTTTTGAGAGGGCAAAACGATTAACACAACAAGAAAGTGAGTGGGCATATGAGGTTGCAAGATGTAATTTTCTTGATTTGAAAGAATGTGATTGTATTTTTGCGATTGTTAATGGTAATCCACCAGATGAAGGGGTAATGATTGAGTTAGGTATCGCAATTGCTTTAAAAAAGGAAATCTTTTTATTCAGAGATGATTTTAGAAATTGTGCTGATAGTAATCAATACCCATTAAACCTAATGTTATTTCTTGGACTGCCTAAAGATAATTGGGAAAAATATTATTTTGAATCATTACAAGATATAAAAAGTAATAAAAAAAGATTTGTGGATTGGGCTGAAAATTAGCAAAATAAATCATCAAAATACAAGTAGATGTTTTAAGTTTGAATATATCTTTTTGAAGTGCTAGAATATATTTTATTTCGAAAATTTTGACACAAGTTACAGTAGGAGAGAACGAGGGAATTGAGTCTGCCCTTAGAAGATTTAAGAGACAAGTATCTAAATCTGGAATCTTTGCAGATTTAAAAAGACTTAGGCATCATGAAACCCCTATTGAAAAATACAAAAGAAAATTGCAACAGAGAAGAAAAGCAAGAAGAAGATAATCTCCTAGAAATTATAAAGTTTTTGTAAGTTTTCTATATTGATAATTTCTAAAGAGTTTTAAAAAAATTAAACTATTTAAGCTTTTTAAGCTTTTTAACAAGATTTATTCCAACTCCTGACACAGCAAGAAGGTCTTTTTCATCAGCAGCGATAACTGCTTTTGTTGTTTTAAATCCAGCCTCATACAAAGCTTTTGCGCTTTTAGCTCCAACACCTGGAAGTGTAGTCAAAGTTTCAATATTTATCTTAGAATTTACCGCTTTGGTTTTTGTTTTTGTTTTCGTTTCTGTTTTCGTTTTTGTTTTTGCAGACTTTGCTGCTTTTTTTTCTTTCTTTAAAGGAGTTTCAGGAGTTACTGCACTTTTAAATAAAATTGATTTTAGTTTGCTGAAAAATTTAGAAATCATTGCAATATATTAGGTAATAAAATTAGCTCTTCAATTTAATATTATCAAATTCCAGAGGAATAAATAACAAGACAATGACTTATTGAAAAGAGATAATTTATTTACAATTATATAAAGACACACATTTAATATTTATGCAAGCTTACGAGCGATTGCAAGGTATTCTAAATTATTTTTAAAAACTAAAAAAAATAGTATTTATATTCAAAATTTAAATGTATTTATTAATAGTAAAGTTAAAATCTTATTAAAGAACAGATTTTAAAAATGAAGCTTATTTTTATAAGTGGACCTTCCGGAAGCGGGAAAACAACTTTAGCAAATCAAATAATAAAAAAGAATAAAAATGGTATTGTATTAAGCACCGACAATTACTATAAGACAGGGTTAATAAGTAAATTACTACCAAAATTTGTAGAGGGTTTTTTTGATAGAAATATTAGTTTTAATAACAAACTATTCAAAAAAGATTTTGATTTTATTTATAAGAATGGAATTTCAATCTATAATCGTTATTATAATTTCAAAAAAAAAACAATTCAAAACATCTTAAACGAAACATTTAATATCAGTTTTTTAATTGTTGAGGGTATATTTGCTAAGGAATTCTCAAACACCTTAAATAATAAGGATTATATTTTCATAGAAATAAAAACCAAAAAAAATGAGTGCATGAATAGAGTTGTCCAAAGAGATATAAAAGAAAGGGGTAAGGATAAAAAACAAGCCGAGAATGATTTCTTAAAATCATGGAGCATTTATTACGAAAAATTCAAACCTATTAGCATTAAAAATGATACAAATAAATTCATTATTGAAAAAAACACTGATATAGATCTCATTCTGAAAAAATTATTTAATTAAGTCTTTAATTTTTTCTCTAATATTAACGCGCTTAAAATTGAGCCTTCAATTCTACCAAATCCGTCTCCTTCAAACCAGTCTCCGCAAAATCCAATTCTATATTTTCTACTAAATTGTAAAGATAATGGTACGGCAAGCCCAGAAGGCTGTGAAGCTCTCCATTTCATAATAGATATTTTTTCATCAAAAGTTAATTTATGTATTACAGAATTATCTTCAAACAATTTATTGAAATTTGTAATTATTTTTTGTTTAAAAACTTCTTCATCTTTTGCACTTATATAAGAATTAATTAACTCTGCGTTTTTTGAATGTATTACAATTCCTAATTTATTATTATCTTGCAGCTGAAAAATAATTCTTTCAAATCTATATTTTTTTTCTAAATTATTTTTTAAATAAAAATACCTTTGTTTTTTATAATAATAATCTTTATAACTATAATTTTTATTTGTATATATTAAAAAAGTTAACCTAGGAATAAATGTTTGTTCTTCTAAGTAATTTAATAATAAATCTATTTTTTTATCATTATTAATAGGAATAGCTTTTCTTAATGGAATTTGATTAACGTTTAATATTTTTAAAGACCTCTTATGTAACAACAAATTAGTGGAACAAATTAGATATTTAGACTTGAATTTGTCGCCATTTTTTGATGTTAGTAACCATTCCTTATCATTGAACTTCATATCAACTATTAAAGTTTCAAAAAAATAATCAATTTTCTCTTTTAAATTATTTGACTCAATTATCTTTTTCGATAATTCACTCATGGAATCTAAAGATAGATAATTAACCCCGCAAGAAAATTCAGACTTTTTTATGCTTTCTAGATTTGAATCTTCATTTAAAAAAAATATGTCTGAGTCGTCAATTTTTATATATTTATTTTCCAATAATTCATCAATATATCTTTTTAATACAAGATTATTATTAATGTTAGATATATTAAAATTTGGAGAACCATGGTTTAGTTTCCAACCTTTATATTTTTTGCTTATTCTTGTACTTGATCGCCCTCCAAGACCACGACCAATTTCAATTAATCCAACTTTTTTTGTTTTATTATTTTTCAGATACTTCGAAGCGAAGATACAAGCAGATATACCTCCACCTATTATTAATAAGTCATATGTAACATCACTTTTCATAGATTTAATATTGATAGAAATTATCTTTCACTTTCTAAAAAACTATAAACAGAATCAAGTTTATCTGATGAAGAAAAATCAGATTCAATTACAGGAATAATATTATTATTTTTATAAAAAGAAACTAAATCACTTGTAAAATCAAAAAAATTATCTAAGGCAAATAAACACTTTTCTGAAATGTATACCTCTTTCCAAGGACGAAATTTAAAACGCGCTATAAATTGTTTAGAAGGAATAAATAAGCTTCCAAATAGATTTAATTTTTCATCTTTTGCTATTTTCTTGAGATAAATTAACTCATTCTGAAGAACTTTAATATCTGTGCCATATTGCAACCAAATTGAATTTATTAATCCAGTCGAAATTTTTCTT
>QCNI01000014.1 GCA_003213255.1 Prochlorococcus sp. AG-424-P16 | reverse complement strand
TTTTATATCTTTGATAAAAACAAGTCCTTCTAAAAAAATTATCTCATTAAAAAGAAAACCATTAGTTTTACTTATTTTTTCTTCTATTTCCTTCTTATTGATTCTATTTAGGTTAATTTTTTTACAACTTTTAAATCATGAATCTTTTAAGAAGATGTCGAATGAGAATAGGATCAGACTTATTGCTTCACAGCCAATACGCGGAAGAATACTAGATAAAAATGGTTATGTTTTAGCAGATAGTAGAGTTAAATATTCTTTAATAATAAAGCCTCAATCTGTAAATAAAAGCAATTGGGAGAAACATAAATCAACTATTTCTAACTTGTTAAATATTGATAGTAATTTAATTCAAAAAAGATATTTTGATGGTCTTAAAAATCAAAAACTTTCAGTAACTATTCTTGATGATTTAAATGTAGATCAATTAATCAAATTCAAGGAAAATGAAGGTAATTTAATTAGTTTTGAAATAGCAACTAAATTAATTAGAAATTATCCTTATAAATCTCTTGCTGCCCATGTAATTGGTTATACTCAGCCAATTACTGAATCAGAATATAAATTTTTATCTAAAAAAGGATATAAATTAAATGACTTAATAGGAAGAAAAGGAATTGAATATGTTTACGAGGATTTTTTAAGAGGTGAATGGGGCGGTGAAATGGTTGAAGTAAATTCATTAGGAAAATTTCAAAGATCGTTGGGTATAAAACCTTCAATACAAGGTAATGATATTGAATTGACAATCGATAAAAATTTGCAATTAGTTGCTGAGGAAGTTCTTAAAGATAAAAAAGCAGGCGCAATAATAGTAATGGATCCAAGAGATGGTGCAATAAGAGCGATGGCAAGTAAGCCTACCTTTGATTTGAATTTTTTTTCAAAGGATTTCAAGCCTGAAAAAGAATATAATAAGATATTTAATTCTCCAGAAAAACCTCTTTTTAATAGAGCATTAAATGCTTATGATCCTGGTAGTGTTTGGAAAATTGTAACTGCTTTAGCTGGCTTGGAAAGTGGAAAATTTCCTAGAGATACCATGTTAGATACAAAACCATGTATAACTTATGGGAGTCAATGTTTTAGAGAACACAATGATTTAGGCTTTGGGATAATAGGTTATGAAGATGCTTTAAGAGTTTCTAGTAATACATTTTTTTATCAAGTAGGATACGGAGTAGGAGTTGATGAAATTCATAACGTTTCCCGAAAGCTTGGTTTTAATTCCTTATCTGGCATTGAAATTTCTGAACAAGAAAATGTAGGTTTAGTAGCTAGTAGTAAATGGGCTAAAGAAGGTAGAGGATGGGGGCAACCAGGAAGAACTCCTTGGGTTCCAGAAGATATTGCGAGTATGTCTATCGGACAATTTGTTGTTCAAGTTACTCCAATTCAAATAGCTAAAGCATATGCAGCGATTGCTAATGGAGGTTACCTAGTCACTCCACATTTGACTAAAAAAGATGAAGAAAGTCGTTTCGATAAAAAACGTATTCCAATTGACATTGATCCACAAAATATTCAATTGATAAAAAGTGGTCTAAGAAAAGTGGTAGAGTCTGGCACAGGAGTATCAATTAATTATGGAGTTTCTAATTTACCTCCAGTATCAGGTAAAACTGGAACTGCAGAAGATGGTGAAGGCGGCTTAGATCACGCTTGGTTTGTTTGCTTTGCTCCTTCGGAAAAGAGTGAGTTGCTTGTAGTCGCTTTTGCACAAAATACTCCTGGTGGAGGTTCGGTACATGCTCTTCCTATGGCTAAACAAATTTTAAAAGTTTGGAATGAAAAAAAATAGATAAAAAATATTTTTTTAAAAGGTTATGTTTTTAATTTTTTCATTTGTAAAAGTCTTTGAATAATATCTTCAATAGTTTTTGTATCTATAGGTTTACTATATGAGGATAAAAGCTGTCTTCCTAATACTTGACTTCCTAAATGTACTAGTTGAATGCGTAATGAGGTCAATAGTTCTAAACCTATGCCACCAGAAAATGTTGCAATTGCAATTGGTTGACCATTAAATAAATTCCTAAAGTCATCTCCTGAAATAGAGAGCCATGCTATGAAGTTGGAGAGTATGGGAGGTATAGATCCATTATATTCAGGCGCACAAATCACCCACCTTTCAATAGAGAAAAGCTTTTTCTTTAATTCCTCTATTTCATTTGGAATATTTTCTTTGCTGTGAATTCTTGGATTAAATAATGGAATATCAAGAGTGGTAAGATCTAAAATTTCAGAACTTATTTTAAGTGCATTACTTTTTTCAAGGAATTTCTCAGAAAGTTCTAGATTTTTCCCACAACTAGCTGAAATAATTATTAGATCCTTTGATTCAGTCATAAATAAGATAAATAAATTTAATAGTTAGCACCAGTTTTACGGTGATGAACTGCTGTTAGACAATCGGATTTTAATATATTACCGTGTTGTACTTCGGCGTATATTACCCAATGATCTCCACATTCCATTCGTTCTTTTACAGACGCATCCAACCATGCTAAAGATTCAGGAATGATAATTTGTTCATTAGGAGTTAATTTTATATTTAAGCCTTCGAATCTATCTTCACCTGGTGAAAAAGGTTTTGTGAATCTTTTCAAAGGTTCTTTAAAATCTTTTTCACTTAAAATATTTAAAGCAAATGAATCTCCAATTTGAAGTAGAGAATCTACCGATCTATCTTTTGCAACTGCGATACTTAATCCTGGTGGAGAAAAACTTGCTTGACTAACCCAGGATGCAAGCATAGCGCTTCTGATATTATTCTCGTCTTTTCCTTTAGAGGCAGTCAGCACACACAGTGATCCAATTACTCTTCCAAGAGCTTGTAACTTTGGATCTGTTTTACTTGTAATCATCCCAGTATCAGATTTTCTTGGTTTTTTCATGGCTTTTTTTATGATTTTTCTCCCAAAGTGAGTTCCTATTTCTTCTAGTTCTTTGATTTTTGGTTTATTTGGACTGAATTTAATTCTTATAGGGTCAAAACTAAACTGAAAACCGCCGTCTTTTAATTTTGATTCAAGTAAATCTATCGCTTCGCCGCTCCAGCCAAAACTACCAAAAATCCCAACTGGTTTATCTCTATTACCTTCTGATAACAATGTTCCTAGTGCACTTACTATAGGCGTTGGGGCGTGCCCCCCAAGCGTTGGAGATCCTATTAAGTATCCATCAGCATTTTGGATGGATTTTATAAGGACATCATTTGATGTAAATTCACAATTAATACTTTCTACTTCAACAGAAGTTCTATTTATCCCTTTAGCTAAAGCATCACCTATCGAGGCTGTATTTCCATAAGCACTTGCATAAATAAGAGCGATTTTTGGATTATTTGTTGAGAGATTTTCACCCCATCTAATGTAGTCATTTAAAAAGCTTTTTAAGCTGTATTCGATAGCAGGACCGTGCAACGGTGCAATAGTTTTAATTTCATAATCAGCAATTTTTTCAGTTATTGATACTACTTGATTAGACATTGGTGCCATTAGGCAATCATAAAAGTGTTTTCTATCTATTTCTGTACTAATTCGATTTGTCTCAGACCAATATTCAGATGCAATATGTGCAGAGAAAATTTTTTCACTTAGAAGTATTTCTTGATTGCGTTCATAAATTATTAGGCCTCCAGGCCAGCGTGCCGTTGGAATAGGAATTAACTCTAGTGAAATGTTATCTAATTCTAAATTAAGTTCCTTTTTGACTATGTTTATTTTGGGTAATTGAATTTCAACAAATTCTTTTAAGTTAGGATTTCTTTGATTCCAAAGTTCACTAATGAGTTTAAAGCCAGGATTTGAGCAAGTTATCGTTAAGTCTTGAAATCGCTTACTTACGGTTTTTATAGTTTCTATAATTTGAGGATTGATATGTCCTGAAATGACGTTAATTTTGTTTAGTTTATATTGTTTAAAAAAGTTAGATATTATCTCATTAAATGAATTTAGATATTGTTTTTCAGGTGGATGAATAATAAAAAGTTCTTCATTATTTCTTATTAAAAAAGTGTTAAAAGAGGTTCCTTTTTCGAGATTAAATTCAAGTTCAAATCTTTCTTTTTTATGATCAAGAAATCTAATGCAAGTAAAATTATCAGCAATTTCAAATTTTGATAAGTTTTGATTTTCTGAAAGTAAGCTTATATTAATCTCTGACATTTAATTATTTATTTTCTAATAGTGATTAGCAACTTTTCTGTGATGAACTGCTGTCTTGCATGATAAGTCAGAGACATTACCATTTTCAACAATTCCGTAAATTATCCAATGGTCTGGAGTCTCTAGTCTGGAACTAACTTTACAATCTAAAAAAGCGAGTGAATCTGATAGGACTGGTCCTCCATCCGCGATGTTGCTAATTATATCTACATCTGCAAATCTATCAGCTCCAGGAGCAAATCTTTTTAAAAAATGTCTGAACATTTTTTGATAATTATCTTCTCTCAAGATATTCACAACAAAACCTTTACCAACTTGCATATATGATTCAATAGCTCTATCTTTTGCTACTGCAACTGTTATGCCTGGTGGAGAAAAACTTGCTTGACTAACCCAACTTGCTACCATCGCACTTTGTCTAAATGTCGAACCTTCTCCTTGGCTCGCTGTAACTACATATAATCCTCCACTTAACCTGCCTAAAGCTTTATCTAAATTTGAATCAAGGCTCTTCATAGAGGCAATATTTTTCTTTTTATTGATCAATTGACCCAAGTCAGTTCCAGCTTCTTCGAATTGTTGATAAACAATGGGATCTGGAATATTTTTAACTCTTAAAGGAGAGAAAGCTTCTTTTTGACCAAGTCCTCTTAATTTATTTGCTAAAGAATCTATTGGTTCATCATTGCCACCAAATGCATCATAGACAGCTGTAAATTGTTTTGATTTTAGTGCTGCAAATAAAGTACCAAGAGATTCTTTTAATTCATTATCTGAATCTACTGGCCATGTGGGGATGACTACTGCTTTTGACTCTGAAATTAAACTTGTTAATTCTTGGGGGTCAGAAGATCTTAAATCAATTAATTGAACCTGCGCATCTGCTTTACTTATTCCATGAGATATCGCTTGACTTAGTCGATCACAATAACCATAGTCGCTGATATAGCAGACTGATACAAAATCATTACCTTTGCTTTTATTGCTGCTCCATTCTTGGTATTTTTCTTTCCAAAAATTAACTTGATTATGAAGCAAAGGCCCATGACCTACGGCTATTGTTTTTAATTCAGGAAGTTTATCTATTCTTTTAATTGCCTGCAAAACGCTTCTAGCGTTTGGACCCATTAGGCAATCGTAATAAAAACGAAAATCATCATATATTTCTTTTTGGTCAGTGTCATAAAATTCATCAGAACAATAATGGAGTCCAAATGCATCGCATGTGTAGAGAACATGAGTGCTGTGATCATATGTAAAAATTGTATCTGGCCAATGTAAATTTGGTGCGCTTATAAATTCAATATTGTGTTCTAAGCCGCTGTTAGGATTAGTTCCGAGATTTAAAAACTCTCCACTTTTAACTTCTAGTCGCTTAAAGGGAACATGTATTTGGTCTTCAATAAACTTAAGGGCTAATTTTGATCCTACTACTGTGATATTTTTGTTTAATTCTAGAAGATTACCTATTAAACCTGAATGATCTGGTTCTGTATGGCTCGTAATTAAATAATCAACTTCTTGGGGATTTACCTCTTTTAGTAATTCTTCAAACCATAATTCTTCGAATTTTGCGTGACTAGTATCAATTATTGCAAGTTTTTCGCCTTTAATAATAAAACTATTGTAAGTAGTGCCATTACGTAAGCCAAATTCAATATCAAATCTACTGCGATCCCAATCCAGTGATCTTATGGCACAAGAATCATCAGCGAAGTTTTGAGATTGAACTGTCAACTTGTTATTTATTTGTACCAATTTAGAATTACTTGTCTGGGCAGAGGCTAGCATAAGACAAATCGCGTTATAAAATTACTTTAGTTATGTAGAATATAAATCCGCGTGATTATTTTTGTGAAATAACCGAAATTACGCTTTTCTTTAATTTTTAATCTTCTTATTCTGGATAAATGACATCTCAACTAATTAAAAAAATAGTTACTGGAGATGAGATAAGAAATGCTTTTTTAAAATTTTATAGTGAAAAATCACATAAAATCATTCCAAGTGCATCTTTGATTCCAGATGACCCTACGGTAATGCTCACAATTGCTGGAATGCTACCTTTTAAGCCAGTTTTTTTAGGTTTAAAAGAAAGACCATCAAAAAGGGCTACATCTAGCCAAAAGTGCATCAGAACAAATGATATAGAAAACGTTGGAGTTACAGCTAGACATCACACTTTTTTTGAAATGCTTGGTAATTTCTCTTTTGGAGATTATTTTAAACGAGAGGCTATCCAATGGGCTTGGGAATTAGTTACTAATATTTATCAACTTTCTGTTGAAAATATAATTGTGAGTGTTTTTTACGAAGACGAAGAGTCTGCAAAAATTTGGAGAGATGAAATTGGTATTCATCCAGATAGGATAGTGAAACTAGGTGAGGAAGATAATTTTTGGTCATCTGGTAAAACAGGTCCATGTGGACCTTGTTCAGAACTTTATTATGATTTTAATCCTGAAAAGGGTTTGCAGAATATTGATTTAGAAGATGGAGATCGTTTTATTGAATTTTATAATCTTGTTTTTATGCAATATAATCGTGATCCTAATGGAAAATTGACAGATTTAAAATTTAAAAATATTGATACAGGAATGGGTCTTGAAAGGATGGCTCAAATACTACAAAAAAAGCAAAATAATTATGAGACAGATTTAATTTTTCCTATTATCCAAAAAATTTGTGAGCTTGCAAATATTGATTATTTTTCTTCAGATGAAAAAAACAAAATTTCTTTAAAAATCATTGGTGATCATACAAGAGCTGTTATTCATTTAATTTCTGATGGAGTAGCAGCAAGTAATCTCGGCAGGGGCTATATATTAAGAAGGCTTATTAGAAGAATGGTCAGACATGGGAGATTATTAGGTATAACAAATGAATTTTTACCCCATATTGCTACTGTCGGGATTAATTTAATGCAAAATAATTATCCTGATTTAAAAAATAATTATGATTTAATTTTGAATGAGATAAAAATTGAAGAAATAAGATTTAGGGAAACTCTTGAAAGAGGAGAGAAATTGCTAGATGAGTTAATTTCTTCAGGACAGAAATTAATTTCTGGTTTTAAAGCTTTTGAACTTTATGATACTTATGGATTTCCTCTAGAACTTACTGTAGAAATTGCTGAGGAAAATAGTATCCGCGTAGATATAAAGGGTTTTGAAAAAGAAATGAATGCACAAAAAGAGAGAGCAAAAGCTGCTTCAAGTAATATTGATTTGACATTAGAGGGATCATTAGAGCGAGAAATAGATCTTTTTAATAAAACTGTTTTTAATGGTTATAATTCACTCCTTTCGGAAGCTGAAATAAAGGGTATATTCTTGGATTCAACATTAGTTAAGCAAGCAAGTGAAGGTCAGAAAGTTTTAATTGTGCTTGATCAGACAACTTTTTATGGAGAATCTGGCGGGCAAGTTGGTGATATTGGAACGATATTTTCAAACGATGTTGAGGTCTTGGTTGATAATGTCATGCGAAAGAAAAATGTTTTTTTACATTATGGAATGATCAAAAAAGGAAAATTAACTATTGGACAAAAAGTTAAGACTAATGTTAGCTCCTCTAATAGAGCTAAGGCTGCTGCAAATCATACAGCTACTCATTTATTACAATCTGCACTTAAATCAGTTATTAATGAAAGTGTTGGACAAAAAGGTTCATTAGTAGCCTTTAATAAATTACGATTTGATTTTAATTCTTCTAATCCTATTTCTAAAGATCAAATTTCTAAGATTGAGACTTTAGTGAACTCGTGGATTATGGAAAATCATGCCCTAGAAATAAAAAATATGTCTAAGAGTAAGGCTCTTGAAAAGGGCGCAGTCGCCATGTTTGGAGAAAAATATGATGATGTAGTGCGCGTTGTTAATGTACCAGGAGTTTCAATGGAACTTTGTGGTGGCACACATGTTAAAACTACATCCGAATTAGGTTCTTTCAAAATAATTAGTGAGGAAGGAATCTCAGCTGGAGTCAGAAGAATCGAAGCATTATCAGGCCAATCAGCATTAGACTATTTCAGTGATAGAAATGCATTAGTAAACCAACTAAGTGATTTGTTAAAAGCAAATCCTAATCAACTTTTTGAAAGGGTTAATAATTTGCAAGCAGAGCTTATTAATAAGAATAAAGAGATACAAAAAATGAAAGATGAAATTGCATATTTTAAATACTCTTCTATAAAATCATCAGCAGAAATAGTAAATTCTTTTTCAATTTTAGTAAATCAGATTGATGGCTTAGATGGGAATTCTTTGCAATCTGCAGCACTTAATTTAACTTCTCATTTGGGAAATAAAGCAATAGTGATTCTTGGGGGAATACCAAATCCAGAAAATAGAAAGTTGTTATTTGTAGTTTCTTTAGGTAATGAAGCAGTAAAAATAGGCTTGCATGCAGGTAAATTAATTAATGAGATTGCAAGAATTTGTTCGGGAGGTGGAGGAGGAAAGCCTAACTTTGCTCAAGCAGGCGCTAAAGATATTGATAAGTTAAGTGATGCTTTAGATTATGCTAAAAATTATTTGCAAAAAACATTAGCTAGTCATTCTGATAAATAACTACTTTTTCTGAGACTAATTTCGATTTGATCCATTAATTTCCTTGCTTCTTCAATAGTTAATTTTTTTTGATCAATTGCTGATTCAGTATTAATTCTTATAGATTCAACCAAAGAAGCTGAACTGTAATCTAATAATTGTAAAATTTCAGATTTACTGTCCTCTTTAATAATATTTCTTACCTTATATGAATTATCCTGATTTATGTCTATATGAACAACGTTGGTACTGCCAAATAAATTGTGTAAGTTTCCTAATGCTTCTTGATAGGCTCCAGTCATAAAAATTCCAATTAGGTAATCTTTATCTTCTTCTGGCTTATGCAAATTTAGTAGTGATTTAATTTTTCCATTATCAATAAAATTATTTAGTTTCCCATCTGAATCACAAGTTAAATCTGCAAAGTTGCCTTTGCAGAACGGCTCCTCTAAGTGTCTATGTATTGGTACTATTGGAAAAATCTGATTTATTGCCCAGCTATCAGGAATAGATTTAAATATAGATAAATTTGCATAATAAGTTGATGCAAGAGTTTCTGTAATTTCAGATAAATCAGGGTGATTGATTTCATCATTATTCAGGTTATTAGAAATTTCTTTTGCGCAAGCCCAAGTAAGTTCTTCGGCATAAGCTCTTTCTGCCAAACTTAAAAATCCTAATCTAAAAGCGACTAAGCAATCTTCTTTAAACTTTTTTGCATCATTCCATAGTTCAATTATTTGAGATAAATTTATTTTTTTATTTTTAAGTTTTTTTAATTCATAGAAAGTATCAAGTAAATTTGAAATTATTAATTGTTGATTTTTTTTATCAAAAATTTGTAGTTTGGAACTGACATGACTTGTTCCTAAGACATTAAAAATTAAAACTGAACAATGACTAATTATTGCTCTTCCACTTTCTGAGATTATGGTTGGATGCTTGATATTGTTTAATTCACATGAATCCTTAATAGTTGCAATTACATCGTTAGCATAATTTTGGAGAGAATAATTAGTAGAAGTGTTGGAGGAGGTTTTAGTTCCATCAAAATCTATTCCTAATCCACCCCCAACGTCGATATATTGCATTGGGGCTCCTAGTTTGCATAGTTCAACATATATTTGACTCGCTTCTTGTAATGCGTCTTTGATCACAGCAATATCACTTATTTGACTGCCTATATGAAAATGGAGTAATTTCATTTCGTTGATAAGATTTGCTTCTTTTAGTTCTTTTATTGTCAACATAATTTCTGGGATTGATAATCCAAATTTGGAATTATCTCCAATAGATTTACCCCACCTACCACTACTTTTACTTGATAACTTTGCTCTAATTCCTATCAATGGAGTCGCGTTAAGTTCTTGAACTGCTTGAATAATTCTTTTTACCTCATCTCGTTGTTCAATAACTATTATTGGATTTTTGCCGAGTTTTCTGGCCAAAGTAGCAATCTCAATATATTTTTTATCTTTATATCCGTTGCATATTAGTAATGAATTTTGGTTTTCAAGAAGTGCAAGGCCAATTAATAGTTCTGATTTACTTCCTACTTCTAAACCAAAATTCCATTGGCTACCAAACTCTATTATCTTTTCTAGGACATTTTTCTGTTGATTACATTTGACAGGAAAAACGCCTTGATAAATGTTCTTATATTTATAGGTTTTTATTGCTTTTAAAAAAGAGTCATGTAATGCATTTATTCGGTCTTTCAAGATATCATTAAATCTTATGATTAATGGAGGATTTATTTCTCTACTCTTAAGTTCTTTGACAAGCTTAAAAAGATCAATCTTATTTTCAGATTTTATATCTTTAGTTACTGATATATTTCCTTTGGAATTTATAGAAAAATATTTATCTCCCCATTTGTCTATGCTATAAGTCGAAATACTATCTTCAATAGTCCAAATATTCTTGAATTTTTTCGGCTCAAAATTGGTCAATTTATGTCTTAGTGATTAATAAATGTTTTTGAAAATAACTTAAACAATATCTTTTATTTTAATGATTACTTGCCAAGTTACCACCCAAAAGTTGAATATACATAGAGTGATTATTAACTAAATGACCAAAGAGAGAACCTTTATTGCAATTAAACCAGATGGAGTTCAAAGAGGATATGTTTCTGAGATTATTGGCAGATTTGAAAAAAAAGGATTTAAATTGGTTGGATTAAAGCAATTAATTCCTTCAAAAGAACTTGCTCAAAATCATTATGGAGTACATAGAGAAAGACCCTTTTTTGGTGATTTAGTAGACTTTATTTCAAGTGGTCCTGTTGTAGCAATGGTGTGGGAAGGCGAAGGAGTTATTTTGAGTGCTAGAAAACTAATAGGTGCAACAAAACCTCTGGAAGCAGAGCCTGGAACAATTAGAGGTGATTTAGCTATTGATATTGGGAGGAATATTATTCATGGTTCTGATGGAGAAGATACAGCAAAATTTGAAATTGATCTATGGTTTAACGAAGAGGAATTATGTGAGTGGGAAACTTCTGATTCGAAATGGCGATCTGAAAATTAAAATTTAAATCGCAAATCTATCTAAACTAAATTTTTCTAAAAAGCTTTTCTCTATTTCTTTGAGATTTTTATTTTGAACTATTTTCAAAAGAAGATCACTTGTTATTGCAGAAAATAAAACTCCATTTCTGTAATGTCCTGTAGCTATATAAAGATTTTCAATTTTTGATTTTCCAATTATTGGTTTTAGATCTGGTGTGCAAGGTCTAAAGCCCCACCAATGTTCCATTTGTGGCCAATTAATAGCTTCTGGTAATAAAGAGCGAATGCCTTCTTGCAGTTGTTTTATTCCATTAGGAGTATTACCTTGATTAAATTTTGAATCTTTTTCAACTGTCGCTCCAACTATAATAAGTCCATCATCACGGGGAACTAAATAAGTTTTTGGACCAAAAATAACCCTTTTCAAAAAATTTGTTGGACCTTGTATTGATAGCATTTGTCCCTTTACAGGAAAGACTGGAATCTTATTAAAAATTTTTTTACTCCACGCACCGCTGCATATAATTGCTTTTTCGCAGTTAATTTTTTTTATTTCCCCAGTGGCACATAAAACTGTTGCACCTGTAATTTTGTTTTTTTTCGAATGTCAAATCCTCTACTTCTGATCCCTCTTGAAATTCGACTCCATTCAAGGAGCATGCTCTCTCAAGAGCACGCATCAGTTTTCTTCGGTTATCTATTTGACCATCTTGTTCAAAAAGTAAACCATGTTTCCAAATAGAATTCATTCCATTGATTTCTGTTTGAAGATCTTTGTGATTTAAATATTTTCCATATTTATAAGTGGGAAACTCTTCAAGATCTTCTTTGTTTTTAAAAGGAACTACTATGCCACATTTTTTTAAACCGCATTTAATATTACTATCTTGTTCAATACTTTGTATCCACTTTGGAATTAGATTTTGACTTTCTTGGCCAAATTTTAGTAATTCATCTTCGAGTCCTTCAGCATGAGTAGCTAACATTCCTGCAGCAACAAATCCAGCTGATTCATTTCTGTTTTTGCTTAAAACTAAAACTTTGAAGTTATTTCTAGAAAATTCATAAGCAATAGATAAACCTAAAAGTCCACCTCCAATGATTAATACTGAATTTTTGGTTTCTTGTGCCATTTAAAAATTAATATTTTATTTGTGTTTTGGTCCTCTTTTCCTTTATATCCAATAGTATTAATAAAGAGACTTTTAATAATGAACAATTTGGAATCTTGGGAAGCTGTGATTGGTTTGGAAACTCATGTACAGCTTAATACGAAAAGTAAAATATTTACATCTGCGTCAACAGCTTTTGGTGATGCACCCAATACCCATATAGATCCTGTAGTTTGTGGTTTACCAGGAACTCTTCCAGTTCTGAATGAGACTGTTCTTGAGTATGCTGTAAAAACTTCGTTAGCATTAAATTTAAAAGTTGCAGAACATTGTAAATTTGATAGAAAACAATATTTTTATCCTGATCTTCCTAAAAATTATCAAATTTCACAATTTGATGAGCCACTAGCTGAAAATGGTTGGTTAGAGGTTGAAATAATTGAAAAGGACAAAGAACCTTATATAAAAAAAATTGGTATAGAAAGGTTACATATGGAAGAAGACGCTGGAAAACTAGTCCATTCAGGAAGTGATAGATTAGCTGGCTCTAAGTATTCGTTAGTTGATTACAATCGTGCCGGAATAGCATTGTGTGAGATTGTAAGTAAACCAGATATTAGATCAGGTAAAGAGGCATCTGAATATGCTTCAGAGATTAGAAGAACAGTTAGATATCTAGGGGTATCAGACGGAAATATGCAAGAGGGTTCATTACGCTGCGATGTCAATATTTCAGTTAGAAAAGGACCTAATGCTCCCTTTGGTACCAAAGTGGAAATAAAAAATATGAATTCATTTTCTGCAATTCAAAAGGCTTGTGATTATGAAATAGCCAGACAAATAGAAGTTTATGAAAATGGAGGAAAAATTTTCCAAGAAACAAGGTTATGGGATGAAGCTAAGCAATTAACGAAAAGTATGAGATTAAAAGAAGGTAGCAGTGACTATAGATATTTTCCTGATCCTGACTTAGGTCCAATTGAAATCACAAAAGCCCAACAAGAAATATGGTTTAAAGAACTACCAGAATTACCTTCAAAGAAAAGATATAAATACGTAAGTCAATTTGGGTTGTCTGCATATGATGCAAGGGTAATTTCTGATGAAATAAGCATGGCAAACTTTTTTGAAGAAACAGTAGCAAATGGTGCTGAGGCTAAACTAGCTTCAAATTGGGTAACAAGTGATATTGTGGGCTATTTAAAATCAAACAAACTAAGTTTTAGTGAATTAAAGCTTAGTCCTGAAAATCTTGCTGAAATGATTAACATGATTTCAAAAAATATAATTAGTGGAAAAATTGCAAAAGAAATTTTACCTGAACTTATTCAAAAAAATATTTCCCCGAAAAAATTAGTTGAAGAAAAAGGGTTGGTAATGATATCTGATTCTTCAAGTATTTCACCAATAATTGATGAACTTATAAATGAACATCCAAATGAAGTTCAAGCATTTAAAAATGGCAAAACTAAGTTACTTGGTTTTTTTGTTGGTCAACTTATGAAAAGAACAAAAGGTAAAGCAGACCCTAAACTTGCAAATAAACTTCTTATGGAAAAATTAAATAGCTAAATCTTAAAGAAGCTTTTTTATCGTATTGATCCATTTATTTTGATCATCCGAATTCTCTAAAATAATATCTGAGAATTTTCTTTTTTCTTCAAAACTTAATTGAAAATTTATCAATTCAGATGCTTCTTTTTCGCTAATTTTATCTCGTGTGATAAGTCTGTTTTTTTGTATTTCTTTAGGACATTTTACTAACCATATTTCAGTGCAAATATCTTCAAATTTTGCTTCAAACAATAATGGAATAACCAATACTATAGTTTGATTATTTCTGTATTGACTGCATTCTTCTATCATTCTTTCTTTAATTAAAGGGTGAAGTAGTTTTTCAATCCATTCCTTGCTTTCTGGATGTTTGAAAATAATGTTCCTTAAAAGTTTTCTGTTTATTTCCCTTTCTGAATTGCTTTTATTATCAATAATTTTATTTCCAAAATAATCTAAAATTTTCTTATATCCATACGTGTTTGGTTTGATTAATTCTCTTGAAAAATGATCTGCATCTAATATTGGTATGTTTTTTTGTTTTCTTATGTAATTAGTTATAGTTGTCTTCCCACTTGCAATACCTCCTGTTAAACCAATCCTTCTTTGGTTGTTTTTTAATTTTTGAAGAATATCCATATAATTAATAATAATCTAATTACTTAGTTTCTTTAGTTTTAAAGAGTAGTTAGTATGAATTAAAATACCAAAAAGTTTGAGCCAGTTAGATTCCAATTGGTCGTTTGTTGATGACAGTAAGGTAACACCCAAGGGGTTTCTTTTTGCTGGAATATCTGCTGGTTTAAAAGCTTCTAATAAAAAAGATTTAGCACTAATACTCGCTCCAGAAGGAAGTATTTTTAGTGGAATGTTTACCCAATCAATTGTTCGAGCTTCTTGTGTGGATATTTGTGAGGAAAGGATTAAAGCAACTTCAGGTTTTGTAAGAGCAATATTAATTAATTCTGGTCAAGCAAATGCATGTACAGGAAATCTTGGCATTCAACATTTTCAAATTGCTACAGGAAAGATTGCGGAACTTTTAGGAATAAAAGAAGAAGAAGTTTTAATGTGCTCAACTGGTGTAATTGGTGTTCCAATACAAATAAATGATTTAGTAAAAAATTTACCGAATTTAGTTAGTGATTTAAAGGGTAATAATTTTGCAAATGCAGCAGAAGCAATTTTAACTACTGATTTGACTTTGAAAAAAGTGTCAATAGAGACGATTATTCAAGGTAGAAAAATAAAAATAGCAGGATTTGCAAAAGGTTCAGGAATGATTTACCCCAACATGGCTACAATGCTTGCTTTTCTAACCTGTGATGTGGGTATTCAAAAAGAAGAATGGGACAAAATGATTGCTATTGCGGTTCAAAAATCTTTTAATGCAATATCAGTTGATGGAGAGACAAGCACAAATGATTCTTTTGTTGGAATAAATGCAGGAGAGAAAATTGAAAAAAGGTTTTTTCCAATTATCCAACAAGGGATTGATATTGTATGTCAGAACTTGGCAAAAAGTATTGCAAGGGATGGAGAGGGAGCAAATTGTTTATTAGAAGTTTTGGTTCAAGGAGCAAAAAATACAGATGATGCAATTATGCTCGCGAAATCTATTTGTAATTCTGCTTTGGTAAAAACTGCGATACATGGTTGTGATCCAAATTGGGGACGAATCATTTCTGCTGCAGGTAATTCTGGAGTTAAATTTAATTTAAATGACGTTGACTTGTATATAGGAAACGCCCACATTTTGGAAAAAGGCAAGTTAAATAAATATGATCCACAAAAAGTCACAGACTATATTAAGTCCAGAATGAAAGGTAGATATTTGGTAGATGATATTGTAAATATTATGATTAATCTAAATTCAGGCGAATCGAAAGGCACAGCTTGGGGGTGCGATCTTTCTAAAAAATATGTTGAAATAAATAGCGAATATACTACTTAAGTTTTAGTAAATCTAATGGTAGATATTCATTTATATATAGAAACAGTATTGTTAAAGTTCCAATTACAGAGCCTATAAAACCTCCAAAAAAATTAACTAATAATCCAGATTGTCTAATTATTGCCTCTTCTTTTTTTTCTTCTTCAAAATTAGGAGAATCAACTACTTTTAAGCGCTTATTGGTTGTTGGTTGTTTAAGTTGTTGGTGTCGGATGAGGGCTTCGAAATCAGGCATGGAATTTGTGAGGCAATTGAACAATAAGCAGACCAGCCCGTCATTCGACGAGGATCTGATCTGCCTAAATCGTCTACAGCTTCAAATACAGCATTGCCGGAGGCTTCTGCTTTATCAAATGCTGAGAGTAAGGGTATAAATGTATCAAAAACATATAAACCAAAATTTTCTAGAGCTGCTTTGGCTTGTTGCGCTGCTTTTTGCTGTCTAAAATCAACTTTTACTATTACTACAGCATGGTTAACTTTTAAGTTGCTTAATAAATTAGCTAGTTCAACAGTTAATTCTACTGATCTTGCTTTTGCAGTTGTAGGTAAGATAACTAAATCTGAACCATACGCTAAGTGTTTAAGTTCTTCTTGATCACTGCTAGCTTGGCCATCAGTTATTACAATTTCTGATGATCTTGATGCTTTAGCAGCTGAATTGACGGGGAAAACTGGAAATGGAAGATTGCCTCTTGATGCGTATGCTAAAGCAGATCTATTCTTGTCGGCATCGACTATGCAAACTTTTTTACCTTCAGAATGCCAAACACTTGCAAGGTGAATACTTGTACAGGTCTTGGCCACCCCCCCTTTTTGTCCGCAAACGGTAATGAACAATTTTTTATTTTTATTTCTCTTACTTTGGAGAATAATTTCTTAATGTCAAGAGAAATTGATTTTTAATGCTTTAAAACTTATTTTTTGAAATATTTTAAAGAAGTTAATATTTTTAGATAACCTTATAAAGTTCCTTATTTAAATTGGCTAGTGAAGAAAAGAATTGGATTAGGTACGTGGTCCTGGGGGAATAAGCTTTTCTGGAATTACCAATCTACAAATGACGATGATTTACGTGAGACATATGATGAAGCGTTACGAAGAGGTTTCGATCTAATTGATACTGCAGATTCTTACGGTACTGGGAATCTTCAGGGCAGAAGTGAATTTTTGATAGGAAAATTTTTACTAAATACTCCTTCAGCAAAGAAAAAAAGAATTCAAATAGCAACCAAACTTGCACCTTATCCCTGGAGAATAGGTAATAGAGGCTTCAATAAACCTTTTTTGAAAAGTTTAGAGAGACTTAATAACAAATTAGATATAGTGCAATTACATTGGTCAACTGCAAAATACAATCCTTGGCAGGAATTAGGACTGTTGAATAATCTTTGCGATTTAAAAGATGAAGGCTTTGATTTTCAAATAGGTTTATCAAATATAGGCCCTAAAAGATTGATGAAATTAATTAATTTCTTAGCAAAAAGAGATCAGCACCTCAAGAGTGTTCAAATACAGTTTTCTTTGCTTGCTCCCGATTTAGGAAAACAATATCAGGTAAAAAAAATTTGCGACGAAAATAATATTGATTTTTTTGCTTATAGTCCTTTGTCCTTTGGAATACTTTGTATTGATCCAGATAAAGAAGAAAATAAAGAAAAAAGTTTTATTCGTAATTCCTTATTTGAAAACTATAAAAAACCAACATATGAATTGCGGAGGTGTCTAAAAAGAATTGCGCATCAAAGATCAGTTTCCCAAGCGCAAGTAGCAATTAATTGGTGTTGTTATCAAGGAACTATTCCACTAGTTGGAATGCGAAAAAAATCTCAAGTTATAGATGTATCTAATGTATTTAATTGGAATTTAAAAAAAAATGAATTTAAAGTACTTCAGGAAGTATCAAAAAAATGTTTAAAAAAAATGCCGAAAAATCCTTTTTCGAGTAATTAATTAAATGTTTAGCTAGATATTTTCTTATTTTTTTTTATTTGACAACCACTATTCCATAGTTCATTCGGAAATTTTTCACCAGTGAATCTTATAACTTTTGGTTTGAGATTTATTATCAAGTCATTTAGTTTTTTATTAGATTCCATTATGCAAGATTGGATTTCTTAATAAGATAAATTAATTTTAAACTTATCTTCTCAGTATTTATACTTATAAAATTAAAAAAATTCTTTTTAATACAAGTAATTGCAGCAATATTTACACACTCATAAATTATCTATTACAACTTCTTAGTTATTTAAAAAAGTGGAGTCCTTCCAGACTCCTCGTATCATTTGGTTGATAAGGCTGATATAACCCCATCTCCTTTAGGATCAAGCAGCAACTGGTGCTGTTTGACGGGAGAAACTAACGATTTTGTTAGCATTTGTGTTTTTGCTCTAACCGAGCCGGCTTCAGTCACCTTCCTTATGCCCCGTCGAAACCATTACAACCCCAAATAGTGGAGTTGAGCGGAATCGAACCGCTGTCCGAAACATCGGTTGAGATCACCTAGTCCAATTGGACATTTATATTCTGACAGGCAAAATGGTTATTGAATAGTTTTTTTACTAAGTTTTATCGTATATGAATGTAGTGGCATCATCTCCGGAGGGACTAGAGAAATCTTTAGCAGAAGAAATTTCAAATTTAGGCGGCTTTAATATTAATACTTATAAAAGATTTATTAATTTTGAATGTGATTTTGAAACTTTTTATAGAGTTCATTTCTATTCCAGATTAGCTTTTCGTTTTTATAGAGAAATTGCAAGTTTTAATTGCTATGACAAGCAATCTTTATATGCGGGGGTTAGAGATTCATTTGATTGGTTAAATTGGTTGCACTTTGATAAAACGTTTAATGTTCAAGTGACTGGGAGAACATCTTCTTTAAGTCATACTCATTTCACTGCTCTTGAAGTAAAAAATTCTATAACTGATTTGCAACAGGCAGTTTGGAATAAAAGATCCAATATTTCTCTGGCTAATCCTGATTTTATAATTCATCTGCATTTAAATAATAATAAAGCAATTCTCAGTCTTCAAAGCAGCGTTGAAAGCTTACACAAAAGAGGCTATAGACCCGCAATTGGAAATGCTCCATTAAAAGAAAATTTAGCTTCTGGATTGATAAATATGACTCAATGGAATGGCAAAGTTCCATTAATAGATTTTATGTGCGGCTCGGGAACTTTCTTAATTGAGGCAGTCAACCAATACCTTGGAGTTCCCATAAATATTGATCAAGTATATCTTTTTGAGAATTGGTTGGACTTTAGGAAAGATATTTATCTTAATGAAAAAAATAAGGCAAAAAATAAAATTATAAATTATGAAAAATTGCCAACAATAATAGGATGTGAAATTAATAAAAAGGTTTTTGAGCAGGCAAATGTAAACATATCATTAGCTGGACTAGAAAATTATATTGAGCTTATAAATAATGATTTTTTAGCACTCCAATTAAGTTGCACACCTGGGATAATCATATGTAATCCTCCATACGGCAAAAAATTAGGCGATGAAAATGAATTGATTTATTTATATGAACAAATGGGAATCTTCCTAAAGAATAATTTTTCAGGTTGGGAATTTTGGCTGCTAAGTGGAAATCCAAAACTAACAAAATATTTGAAAATGAAATCTTCATTGAAAATTCCTGTCAGTAATGGGGGAATAGATTGTAGATGGATAAAGTATTTAATAAGGTAATTTATTTTTTGCCCAAAACGGCTTTTGTTGTCTTGCCTAAACCCTCTAATGTTTGAGGAAGATATGGTCCTTTGGCTAATTTTCCTCCAAGTTTTAAACTTAAGCCTGCAAGAACTAAATCGATAAATATTATGAGTAATAAATTATATTCAATATTCCAGTTATTATATTTTGTTAGAAAAAGGTAGAAAATAATATGGATGCAAATTAGTACTAATAATAATAATGTGCTGCCAATTGCCAAAAATATTCCACCACTAATTAATCTTCTTTTTTCTCTGTCTACTTCTTGAAGAGCTATTCTTACATGCAAATCCATAACTGAACTTGCAATCGCTGAAATTCTGGAGGCGGTATTTGCAAAGTTTTTATTTTTTGGTTTTTTCCATATTATTTTCTACCACTGTTTAATAGCGTTCCTATTAGTAAACCAATACCAGCCGCAATAGCAATAGATAATAATGGTTTTTTTCTTATAGGACTTTCTATCTTTGGTCTAAGTGTATCGTTAAGTTCTTCTAATAATTCTTCTAATTGACTTTCTATAGGCTCAATTTTTTCTGATATTTCCCAATTGTTTTCTCTTATTGAATCAATTATTTCAAATAGTTGGCTTTTAATTCTAATTGCTGAGGTTCCACTATGGCTTGCTATTACTTCAACTAAATCGTCAATACTCCCTTTTGTGGCTTCAAGGGTTTGTTGTGCAATGTTAGGCCATTTTTCTTTTATTAAAGGTATTAAACTGTCAATTTTTTCGAGTAACCATTTTTCCGAGAGAACCTCTCTTTCAGGAAGATTAGAGTTATCTTCTTTATCTTCTACTTCTTTGGGAGGATGGTAAGTCTCCATTATTCAAACTTATTTATTTTAAGATTAAACCCATTTTCTTAATTTGGAACCCTTATCTAAATAATTGTGGGATTTATATAGAAAAAAAACATATAAAAGTTTATTTACATTTTATTTATCTACTCTGTTCTGCAAGAAGCTTTTGTTAAGCTATTACTGGAATTATTAAATGAGTTTAAATTTCATTATGGATATTACATTTGCATCATTAATTTTTGCATCTCGCACAATCCCTACAGATTTTGGATTAGTGGCTGCAGCTATTGCTGGAGCTGGAAGTTTGCTATTCATCGCTTTAAGATTTGTTCCTGATGCAGGTAATTAAATAAAAGGGACCATCTTTAAGAAAAAATATCTTTATCTAAACTTTGTTTTGCAAAAAGATTTAATTTATTTATCGACTAAATAATGGATAAATGGGTTTTGCTGGAACATGAAGTTTATAATGATAGGTCTAAAGATATTCATTATGATTTTCTTGTTGAAAATGGAATAGATTGTTTAACTTGGAAATTTTTAAAACTACCTTTATTAAATCAAGCTTCTATAGAAATTTCTAAGCAGCCAAATCATAGACTTATATGGCTATCCAGGATAGAACATGAACTTTCTGATAATAGAGGTTTTGTAAAAAGAATTGATCATGGAATATTTAAAAACGTTTCTACAGACTTGAACTCTGAAAATTATCGATTCATTTTGGATGGTGAACTTCTTTATGGCTTGTTTGAAATTTCGAGTAATTTTTGCAGATTGAGCAAAAGTTATTAATTCTCATTTATAAATAAACGTAATATTCCTATTGAGAATTTTTGCAAATTAGTTATTCTTATTTAGCTATTGAGACTTTAGATTGGTACATATCAATCAGGTCGAGTTTGAAAATTTTAAATCTTTTGGGGGAAATGTAAAAATACCTCTTGAAGAAGGTTTTACGGTGGTTACAGGCCCTAACGGTTCTGGGAAAAGTAATATTTTAGATGGAATTTTATTTTGTTTGGGTCTAGCTAATAGTAGAGGTATGAGGGCTGAAAGATTACCAGATCTAATAAATAACTCCAAAGTTAAAGAGGGTAAGTCATCAGAAACATCTGTATCGGTAAAGTTTAATATTCAAGATTGGTCTCCCAGAGAGGACCTTCCGCCTTTGGAACTAGAAGAAGAAGAAATTGCCCTTCATAAAGGTCAAAAAGAATGGTTAGTTTCTAGAAAATTAAGGCTTATGCCAGGTGGTTCTTATTCTTCTACTTATACTTCTGATGGAAAACAATGTACCTTGCAACAAATACAGAGAATATTAAGAGATATCAGTGTTGATCCTGAGGGCAGCAACGTTGTTATGCAGGGTGATGTCACAAGAATAGTATCAATGAATAATAAGGAGAGGAGAAATCTTATTGATGAATTAGCAGGAGTCGCACTTTTTGATACAAGAATAGAACAAACTAATGCAAAATTAAATGACGTTTTCGAAAGACAAGAAAGATGCGAAATTTTAGAAAATGAATTGCAATCTAGTAAAAATAAGCTTGAAAAAGAATGTGAAAAAGCAAAGCGATATAAAGAGTTAAAGGCAAAATTATTACAAATAATAGAATTAGAGAAAGTTCTTATTTTTGAAAAACAAGTTAAGCATGTTGAATCTATAGAAAAAAAAGAAAGTGAAATTGAAAAAAATAAAATCTTATTTAATAAACAAAAAGAATCTATTAGCAAAGAAATATCAGTTTTAGAAGATGCTTTGAAAATACTTGTTGATGAGCTTAAAGAGAAAGGAGAAGATAAATTGATAAAAGTTAATTCTGATATTGGAAGTATTAACTCTAGCTTGAGAGAACTTGATAGGATATCAATTCTTAATAAAGAAGAAGGTATTAAATTACAAAAACAGAGAGATGAAATTGCAATTTCTAAGAGGAATATCGAGTCAGAAAAGATGAGACAAGAAAATTTTGATGATAATTCTTTAAATCAATTGAACTTGCAAATTGATGACCTCACTTTAAAACACAAACTATCCAGAAAAAAACTCTCTGATGCGGCTGGAGAATCTGGAGAATTCTCAAAACAAAGTATCAAATTAAATGCTGAGCTTGAAAGTATAAAAAATCAAATTAATCCTTTGGAAATAAAAAAAAGGAAAATTGAAGAAGAAACTATTCAAAATAATATTCAAAAAGATGAGATATTGTCACAGATCGAATCCTTAGACTTAGAAAAGCAGAAACTTTTTCAGGGAAATCAAAGAAAAAAAGAGACATCCGATACAAAGAATAAAAACTTGGCAAGTAATAGTGCAGAAATTAATTCTTTAAAAAATGAAATCGATTTATTAATTAAAACTAAATCAAGGCTAAATAACGAGCAATTAAGGCTTGAAAAGGATTTATCTAGATTCGAAAGTAGGAAGGAAGCTTTAAATGAATCTAGAGGTTCATATGCTCTCAGAATTCTCTTAGAGGCAGGGTTGGAGGGTATACATGGTTATGTAGCTCAACTTGGAGAGGTCAGTGAGAAAAATAGATATGCATTAGAAATTGCTGCTGGAAATAGGTTGGGACAAATTGTTGTTGATAATGATCATATTGCTGCAAAAGCAATTGAAATTCTTAAAAAGAAGAAAGCGGGAAGATTAACTTTTTTACCTTTAAATAGAATTAAAAGTCAAAAAAAGAATTATGCAATTTCAAGATTTGAAAAAAACAGGGAGAATGGATTTATTGATAAAGCTATTAATCTAATTACTTTTGATGAAGTTTATTCAGATGTTTTTAGATATGTTTTTGGAGATACTTTGGTTTTTTCAGACTTATCTTCAGCTAGGTTATCTACACAAAAAAATAGGTTGGTTACCTTAAGTGGTGAATTATTAGAATCAAGTGGTGCTATTACAGGAGGCAGTAAGTTAAATAAAGATTTGGCCTATAGGTTTGGAATTAATAATGATATTGATGATTCCAGTCCTATAAAAGAGAGATTATTAGTTATCGAAGAAGCTTTAAAAGAGTCAAATAATGATTTGATACTAAAAAATAATAGACTCAGTATATTAAATTCTAACCGCAGTCAAATAATTGAGGATTGTGCATCATCTAATAAAGAAATTGAAGTAAATCAAGATTCTCTTAAAGCTGTCTCGCAAAGGATTGAGGATTGTAAATCGAGATTAAATAAACTTGATACTGCCAATAATTTATTAGTTAAAGAGTTAGGTCATTTAAAAAATCAAATGAAGCCTTATCACGATAAGTTTGATCAACTACAAATCATTCAAAAGGCAAATTATGAAAAAAATCAAAAATCATCATTAATAGCTTTTAATGACGATTTTAATAATCTTGATAAAAAACTTGAATTACTTATTAAAGAGAGAAATACATTACTAGATAAAAAGAATCAATTTGTTTTAAATAAAGAGCGTATCAATAATTCATTAAAAATAGCTTTACTAGAAGAAAAAAACTTGCAGGAATCTATTAAACAACTCGCAATTGCTCATAGTGAATGGATAGAAAAAAGAGATCAATTTAAAAAGGAGCTTTCAGATCTCGATAATCAAAAAAATTCTCTAGAGAAGAATTTAGGTGTATTAAGAAGGAAAAGAGATGAATTAAACTCTTCAATTTCAAATAAAAGGCAAGAATATAATAACTATCTGTTAAAGCTTGAATATCTTGAAAGAGATAAACATGCACTTAAAGAAGAGATCAGGAGCGAGAAAATAAAATTGGAAAATTATAAAAAAGATCTACCTAATCCTTCCCCGGAATTTGGAGAATATGAAGGGAAGAGTCTTGAATCTTTGCAATCAGAAATTTCGATTATAAATGCAAAACTAGAAAGCTTAGAACCTGTTAATATGTTGGCTCTTGATGAATTAGAAGAATTAATTGAGAGATTAAATGGTTTGCGAGAAAAATTAGAAATTCTATCTAATGAAAGATCTGAATTATTGCTGAGAATTGAAACTGTATCTACGATGCGTCAAGAAGCTTTTATGCAAGCATTTACAGAAGTTGATAGACATTTTAGAGAAATTTTTGCAAATTTATCTGATGGAGATGGATTTCTTCAACTTGAAAATCCTAATTCTCCTTTAGAAGGAGGATTAACTTTAGTGGCTCATCCCAAGGGAAAAAATGTCAGAAGATTAGCGTCTATGTCAGGTGGTGAAAAATCGTTAACTGCTTTAAGTTTTTTATTTGCTCTGCAAAAGTATAAGCCTTCACCTTTTTATGCATTAGATGAGGTTGATAGTTTTTTAGATGGTATTAATGTTGAAAGGTTGTCTAAACTAATATCAAATCAGTCATCAAATGCTCAATTTATAGTCGTAAGTCATAGAAGGCCTATGATTAGTGCATCTGAACGAACAATTGGGGTTGCGCAAGCAAGAGGTGCTAATACTCAAGTTCTTGGGTTACCAAATGCTGCATAAACACACTTTTTTAAATTTATACGTCAGAATGATTAAAAGAAATTTATGAGCTTGTCTAACACATCTGCTGATAAGAATCTCCCTAACTCGGTTCCTAGTGAACGTCTATGGTTAAGGTCAGAATTAATGGGAACACAAGTGATAACTACTGATACTGGAAGGCGGCTAGGCGTAGTTGGGGAAGTTGTTGTTGATATTGATAGAAGAGAGGTGGTCGCTTTGGGACTTAGAGATAATCCACTTACAAGATTTTTACCAGGTTTGCCAAAATGGATGCCTTTAGAAAGTATCAAGCAAGTTGGAGATGTCATATTAGTTGACTCCCTAGATTCTTTGAGTGAAAGTTTTTCTCCAGAAAGGTATGGGAAGGTAATTAATTGTCAAGTGATTACAGAATCTGGACAACTCCTGGGAAGAGTTCTTGGCTTTTCTTTTGATATTGAGACAGGGGATTTATTATCTCTTGTTATGGGTGCTGTTGGTGTTCCGCTTTTAGGCGAGGGAGTTTTAAGTACTTGGGAAATACCTGTTGAGGAAATTGTAAGTAGTGGTACCGATAGGATTATTGTTTATGAAGGGGCGGAAGAGAAATTGAAGCAACTAAATAGTGGACTACTTGAGAAACTTGGAGTCGGTGGTTCTTCATGGGATGAAAGGGAAGCAAATGGATATTCATCAAATCTTGTACCTGTTGAGAATCAGTTACTTTCAGGTTCTGAATCAGAACAGGAAAACAATTTGGTCGAGGAATATGAAGAAGTTGTTGAAGAAGATGATTATGAAGATGATTATGAAGATGAACTTGAATATGTTGAAATAAAGGGTTCTGCAGAGGAAATAAATAATAGAAAAAAACTATACATGGATAATGATTATTCTGATCAGATTGAGAATCAAAATAGTGTTAATCAAATAGATGAAAAAAACAATATTGATTTTAAGCAAAAGAAACAATCAACTAGCAATTTAGTTTCGAAAAGACCAATTCAAAATGCTACTGAAACTTTAGATATTGAACCACTAGATGAAAAAAATTTAGTTCAAGATAATAAAAAATCAGAAAAGTTTGAAATTGATGATCCTTGGTAATTGTTAAAGTTTTTTTATTGAATTAACAATTATAGAAGCAAGTTTTTTTGCAGCACCTTTATTGCCTCTCTCTTTTTGGAGATTATCCCTAATACTTTTTAATTGATCTCTATTTTTAATAAGAAATAATACTTCTCTTGCAATTTTTATTGGCGAAATATTACCTATCCTTTCAGGGACAATCATTCTTTTCGCTTTAATATTTGGCCAAGCAAAAAACTTCTTTTTTTTAAAATAGAAATTTTTAATTATAAAAGTTAGGAATCTATTTATGAATGATATTTTTCCAATTACTCCAAAAATACCATCCCAGGCATTCATCATATTTAAATGTTGAGTTGGCAGAACAACTAACATTGGAAGACTAATTGCTGCTAATTCTGCAGTATTTGCTCCTACAGTTGTAATTGCGAGATCACATTCTTTTAATATTTCATAGCAAGGATGTTTCTTGATTAGATAAATCTTTGTATTTTTTGATGTTTCAATTACATAATCAAAACAAGAGGATTTGAAGTTTTTAATTGCTTTGATTTTTGATGAGTAATATTTAGTAATTGGATTTTTGTTGCTTTGAAAAAATAAATATTCACTTTTATCAGTAGTTGGTGCAATGGGAATTATAAAATTTATATTTTGATTTTCTTCAGCGATATGATCTGCAACTTCTAAGAAGAAAGGAATTCCAACAGAAAGCTTTGCTTTTTTAGAACCAGGCAACAATGCAATGTAGTGTTTTTCTTTATTTCTTAATGATATTTCGCTATTAAGTTTGATATCTGCCATCAGATCGCCAATGACTTTACATTTATATTTATATCTTTTAGGTATCAACTCTTTTACTTTTACATTCATGGCAGCAATTTCATTGGTCCATTTAGGCCATCGCGAAACCCATTCAGCATATGTGATATTTAAATAACCTAATCTTTTAGCTAATAAAATGCTCCAAAATTGATCCCCACCAAGGAAAATAACTACTCCTTTTTTTGGCCAATTAGCAAAAGAATGCGGATTTATTAATAATTTCCAAAAACTTTTGGATTTTGTAATTAATTCGAATTTATTCCATGAATTTGCAAATAAAAATTCTTTACCAGTGGCATTTGGGCAAGGAACAAGCACTAACCTAAGAGTGAAATCGTGTTTATCTTCAGCACACAATGAATTATTTATTTTGTTAAGCTCATTTACTACAGGATTTACCCATGTAGCTAATTCACCAGGACCATTGGAAATTATAACTACTGCAATTGATTTTTTTTTCACTGCAGTTAAACCAGAATACATTAAATGCGGACGGCGAGACTTGAACTCGCAAGGCCGAAGCCACACGCTCCTTAGACGTGCGCGTCTACCAATTCCGCCACGTCCGCAAAGGGTTTTCAGCAACAGGGGGATGCCTAAACCTTAAAAATATCATACATTATTGGCTGAAATAAGCATGTAGTTTTAAAAGAGTTTTTTTGAATATGATGAATAATTTTTCTATTGCATAAAACAAATATTTATACATATATAACGTTTTAGGTTGTATTGTAAAAAATGTCCTCTGATCACAAAAAAATTTTGTTGAATACTTTGGCAAATAATTTTTTATTTTAAGTCATTTCATTTCTTCAATTTTATTTTCATAATGGTTGAAAAAGTTTTAATTGCTAATCGTGGAGAAATAGCTTTACGAATTGTCAGAAGTTGTAGAGAACTAGGTATTGCAACCGTTGCAGTTTTTAGCACCGTAGATAAAAAAGCATTGCATGTTCAGCTTGCTGATGAGGCGGTTTGTGTTGGAGATTCATTAAGCAATAAGAGTTATTTAAATATTCCAAATATACTTGCTGCTGCTACATCGAGAGGAGTTGATGCTATTCATCCTGGTTATGGATTTCTTGCAGAAAATGATAAATTTGCTGAGATGTGTAACGATCACGGCATAGTTTTTATTGGCCCATCTCCTAAAGCTATTAGATCTATGGGAGATAAATCTACAGCTAAAGAAACTATGGAAGCAGTTGGAGTTCCAACAGTACCTGGTAGTAAAGGTTTATTATCAAATGTTGATGAAGCTTATAAATTGGCAGATGATATTGGCTATCCAGTAATTATTAAAGCGACTGCTGGAGGAGGTGGAAGAGGTATGAGGTTAGTTGAAAACTCTGATAATCTCGAAAAAATGTTTAAAGCAGCTCAAGGTGAAGCAGAAGCAGCATTTGGTAATGATGGTTTATACATGGAGAAATTTATAAAGAAGCCAAGACATGTAGAAATTCAAATTTTGGCCGATAGGTCGGGTAATGTTGTTCATTTAGGAGAGCGAGACTGTTCAGTGCAAAGAAGACATCAGAAGTTGCTAGAAGAGTCTCCTAGTCCTGCAATTAACGCTGAGCTAAGAAAAAAAATGGGGAATGCAGCTATTGCTGCTGCAAAAAGTATCGGCTATGAAGGAGCGGGGACAGTTGAATTTTTAGTTGATGATGATAATTTTTATTTTATGGAGATGAACACTAGGATTCAAGTTGAACATCCTGTTACTGAAATGGTTACAGGAGTTGATTTAATAGCTGAGCAAATTAAAATCGCAAGCGGAGCAAATTTGGAATTTAATCAGGATGATATCCATTTAAACGGTCATGCCATTGAATGTAGAATAAATGCTGAAGATCCTTATCACAATTTCCGACCATCACCTGGAAAAATAACTGGTTGGCTTCCTCCTGGTGGCCCTGGTGTAAGGGTGGATAGTCATGTTTATACAGGCTATGAAATACCTCCTTTCTATGACTCATTAATTGGTAAATTAATAGTCTGGGGAAAAGATCGTAATACTGCAATTAAACGTATGAACAGGGCTTTAAATGAATGTGCGGTAACTGGTATTCCTACAACAATTAACTTTCATCTAACCTTACTGAATAAATCTAAATTTAAACAGGGTAAGATACACACTAAATACGTAGAAGAGGAATTATTGCCAAATTACTGAGAAATAATTTAATGATTTCTATGAAATATGTGTATGCAATGCAAGTTTTATAAGCCCTTGCTGACCGACTAAAATTTCTCTTAAAAAGCTTATAACTCCGATCCAAATTACGGGTCCAACATCAACGCCTCCAATAGGAGGTATAAGTTTTCTTGTAAACTGAAGAATAGAGCTTGTTGGTATTGAAATTAATAACCATAAACCTTTACTTAAATCAATTTTAGGGTACCAAGTAAGTATTAGTCTTATTAGAAAAACTATAGTTAGATACGAAAGAGAAATTCCTAAGCAAATATCTAAAATTTGAAGATAATTTAAAAGCAAGGAAATCACAATTATTTAATTCATCTTAATAAATAACCCACTGAAACGTATTTAATTCGTATTATAAATTGAGAATTTAATATTTAAATAGTGTTTCACATCTCAAATTTATTACTAGCCGCAGATTTTTCTGCTGAAGTTGCAAATAATTCCGCAGTTGGAATGATAGGTAGTTTTATTGCTGCCGCATTACTTATCGTTATTCCAGCTACAGCATTTTTGATTTTTGTCAGTCAGAAAGATTCCCTCGATCGTACTTCTACTGGAAGACGCTAGTTTTTGTAGAAGTTTTAAGTACACTATATATATAGGGGTATAAATAACCCTTTAAAATAAATTTTTGGAGAAAGAATGTGGTCAATGCTAGTCTCAATTGGGCCAGTATTGTTGGTATAGTTCTGGCGGTATGCGGAGGAGGCCTTTATTTTTTGAGGTCCTTTAAGCCTGCCTTAGCAAGGGATTATGATGTTTTCTTCGCAGCAATTGGACTTTTGTGCGGGGGAATATTATTTTTTCAAGGTTGGAGGCTAGATCCTATCCTTCAGTTTGGTCAATTTTTATTAGCAGGAACTACAGTTTTTTTCGCATATGAAAGTGTGCGATTGAGGGGAGTTGCTACTGATCAAGCTAGAAGGTCATCTTATTTTGATGATGATCCTATTACTGATGTTCCCAGAAACTCTAGAGGTCGATTTAATGACGATTATGATAGGTTTGAAGAATCTGAAAGAATATCCAGAAGATTTAAACCTCAAGATGATGAATTTGAAGATGACTTTACAGAGGGGAGATCCCGTAGGAGGAATGTTTCAAGAGCTATACCCTCTGCTGCAGCCAGTAGAAGTAGGCCATCTACGAGGGAAATAAGTCGGTTTCAAAATGATGAACCTATAAGAAGGAGACGACAGACTTCTGAAGATAGAAATAGTAAACAACCAGAAACAAATAACTTTGGTGAGAGAAGAAATTTATCTCGTGATGAAGTTAAAACAGGGTCAAGACCCAGAATGAACCGTACAGTTTCTGGACGAAATAATATTCCTGCTCCTGGTGATTCTTCTCCATCAAGAAAGAAATCTACTAAATCCCCTATTAGGCAGCAAACTTCAACAGCTCAAGTAGAAGATGCTTCATTTAAAGATGCTAATCAAGCCAAAAAACTACGTGAGACTCGTAGAGTAAGCTCTTCACCTAGATCAAGTTCAAAAAATCAAAATAGTAGATATAACGTTGGAACAAACAAAAAGAAACCAAGAGATAACAGTTCTAGATTTGATGATTAATTATAAGATTCCTGCCCATTTTAAGAACGATTGTTTACTGAATAATTCAATCAATATTATTGCAAGAAATCCAATCATTGCAAACCTTCCATTGGTTATTTCAGAATAACTACTCCATCCAAATTTATATTCATCTTTAATTTCTATAGATTTTTCATCTAATTTATTGTCTCCATTTTGTGCATTAATGTAATTTGGATCTTTCTGCTGTTCTACCAAACTCTCACTCTCTAAATTAGTGACTTCTGAGTTAGCTTGTTCTTCTTTAGAATTCATTTTTTTTATTAATCCTTAAAATTATACTTATCAGAAGTCAATAATTTCCAATCTCCTTGTCCATTTAATTCTAAAATATTTTCGTGAAAATCTTTTAAGCTTGGTCTATGTCCAACACTAATAAGAGAAAGTTCTCGTTCCTTTAGTAAACTATATAATTTTTTTTCAGTGTTAATGTCCAAAGCACTTGTTGCTTCATCGAGTACTGCAAATCTTGGAGAATTTAGTAATAGTCTTGCAAAAGCCAATCTTTGTTGCTCGCCTAGGGAAAGAATTCGTGGCCAATCTTGTTTTATATCAAGATTAGGATACCGATCCACTAAAGTTTTTAAATTTACTTCATGTAGTACAGAAGTAAGATGTTCATCACTAAATTTCTTAACTTCTGTGGGATAACATAATTGTTCCCTTAAAGTACCAAGCAACATATACGGTTTTTGAGGTATGAATAATAATTCCCCAATTTTTGGTTTTTTAATTACTCCCTGATCGGGTTCCCATAAACCACTAATCATTCTTAGTAAAGATGTTTTCCCGCACCCAGATGGTCCTACAACCAAAAGTGATTGATTATTATCAATGCTTAAATTTAAATTTTTAATTATTGTTTTATTTGATCCTGGTGGGCAAAGATCGGCATTATTAATAAGAATTGAGGGGTAATCTGAAATTACGTTTTGATTGCTTGTTGGGCTGGTTTGACTTATGGATTCAACTTTTGATTGGAATCCTTCTAATCTGCCAATACCAGCAGTAAATTTTGCAAGTTCTTCGATTTGATTAACAATAAAAAATAACGAACCTTCAACCATTCCAAATGCAAAGCTTGCCTGAATAAAGCGTCCATAATCAATATCACCTTTAAAGTAAGGGATTGCCATTATTAAATATGGAAAGAAATTTCCAGCATAATTAATTGATCTTCTCATGACGTCTATTATTACTCTCCATATAATCAGTAAATTAAAGTTTCTCACTACTTCTCCAAGGCGTCTTTCAGTTTCACTTCGTTCAGGATTCTCCCCAGAGTAAAAGGCTATTGATTCAGCATTATCTCTAATATGTACTAAACCGTATCGAAAATCTGCTTCGTATCTGAGTTGATCAAAATCAATCTTGACAAGATTTTTCCCAGCAATTAAAAGGATAGAAGTTGCAAATGCAGCGTAACCAAATAAAGAAAAAGTAAGTGTTGTACTAATACTCCATAAAATAAGAATATTAAGTGAGAATGTTAGTAGGGCATCAAAAATACCTAATGTGAAAGAGAGACTTTGCCCGGTAAAAGCTCGGGTATCATCTGTGATTCTTTGATCAGGATTATCTACATCGGTTTGTTCTTCATCATTGGGGTTTAATTGGTAATAAGCTTTATTAGTCATATAATCTTTGACTAAACTTTTTGAAAGCCATTCTCTCCAAATTATTCCTAACTTGTATGTAAAAAATATTTGGGAAACACGTATTGGTAGAGCCACAGCGAAACAACAAGCGTAAATCCCCAATATCCGATAAAACCCATCTTCTTGTTTTTCTACCAAAGCATTTGTTAAATCTCTTGCAATGAATCCAATACCTGCGTTTATTCCGTTTACAGCTAAAAGCATTAATACAATTATCGCAAGAAATAACCAATGTAACCATCTACGGTTTTTTAATTGACGTCTTAAGCTAAAAAAGCTCCCTGATCCAATTAAAAATAAAGCAGAGAAAAGCAATCCCCAGCTACCAGCCCATATTGAATTAACAGTATTTACTACACCTCCGAAATACTTTTCAAGAAAAATTGGTTGAAAGCTTTCAAAAAAACTGATTATTCCTGTAAGACCAACAAGTACTACTCCACCAACACAAAATAAAAGAGAAATCAAAAGCCATATGAATTGAAATCCATTACATTGATCTATAGGAAGAAAAAATGGCTGAGATAGCTTCCTTAATTTTTGTAATTGGTACAGTATTTTGGATTTATTTTTAACTGTTTTATTCATTACTCGACAAAATTTATAAGGAAAATTATAACTTTTAGAAGTCTATTGACCAAAGCCAATAAATGAAAGTGCCCAGTCAGGTAAATTTAAGTAATTTAAGATTGTTGTATCAAATTTATGGACTATTGGAAAAGATTTATCTAAAACCCACCATAAAAGAAAAGGTAGATTAAATAAAATTTGTAATTGCCATTTATAAGTTAAAACTCTCCAAATTTTTATTAACTTAGTTTTAAGTGAATCGTCTAGCTCTTCCCAATTTTTTGATATTAAATTGAATAAATTTTTGGATTCTGTATTTAAGGAGTCTGGTGTATTCATTAAGTTTTTTCTTTATTTATAACCCATAAACATTTCTTTCGAGAGTCTTAACCTGGAGGCCAATCCATTTTTCTTCCAGATAAAAAATGAATATGTAAATGAAAAACTGTTTGTCCCGATTCTGATCCAGTATTAATTACTGTTCTCCAATTAGTTAAATTTTTTGATTTAGCTATTTTGCTCCCAACAAAAAGTAAATGCCCTAATAAATTTGCATCTTCTTCAATACAATCTAATAAACTAATAATTGGCTTTTTTGGAATCACTAAAAAATGTACTGGTGCTTGTGCTTGGATATCATTAAACGCAATACAACAATCATCTTCATAAAGCTTATCGCAGGGTATTTCCTCATTAATTATTTTTTGAAATATTGTAGTTGCAGTCATTAGATTAATTTATAGAAATTACGTCTTTTTCGTTAAATCCTTCCTTTATAAGTTCTTTATTCAAATCATCTTTTGATGTAACTCTATCAACAAATAATATTCCGTTTAAGTGATCCATTTCATGTTGAATACACCTCGCTAGAAGTCCATCTGCTTTCATTTTACGTGGTCTTCCCATTTCATCTCTAAATTTTAATTTTATAGTTGATGGTCTTACTACATTCAAATAGACACCAGGTATACTTAAGCAGCCTTCTTCATATGAATTAAGAGTTGTTCCAAAGTCTGTAATTTCTGGATTGATTAATATTAAAGGTTCTGCTGCTGAATCTTCGAAATTTACATCTATCACAAGAAGTTCTTTGTTTATCCCAATTTGTGGTGCTGCAAGTCCAATTCCTTTGGCTGCGTACATGCTTTGAAGCATTTCTCGAGCAAGTTTTCTGATAGATTCGTCAACCTTAGTTATTCTTTTGGAATTTTGTCTTAATACATCATCACCAAGTTTATAAATGTCTAGAGATGGCTTACTTGGTTGTTCTTTTGCAATTTTTTCTGAGCTTCCATTTGTCCTTGACTTTTTTGCAAGTTGTGAGAAATGGTTTGCCACGTTAAAAAAGTTTTTAATTAAGAGTTTAGCTATAAAAATACTAGCACTTTAATTTACTTTCTTTATATTTTTTTAAATGAGTAATGATCATAAGTTAAAAGTTCGGCAAACTGAATCTAAAAAAAATGCCTACAAGGAATTAACAATTATTAGGGATACCATTTTTTGGATTGATTTTGTTGGTGAAGGTCAAAATGAGAATGCCATTTTTGCAAGACCATTTAATAATAAAGGGGCTTTTCCTCAGAAATTAACAAGTCAAAAATATAACATTAAAAATAATTTTCATGGATATGGTGGTAAATCTTATAAATGTATAAATTTTAAAAATAATTTTTATTTGATATGGATAGATCAGATTACTAAAGCAGTATGGTTTCAAATTTTTAAAGAGGCAGCGACAACTGATAGAAGCCAAAATAAATATCTCGTTTCAGTTCAAGAAGCTAATCAACTATCTAAATCAATTGATGGAAATTTTGATTCTTCATTTGTCATTTCTGAAAAAAATTTATTGTATGGAATTTGCGAAATAAAAAATAGAGATTATTTATTTTCTTTAAATTTAAAAAAAACTAAACAAGATATTCATCGAATAAAAAAATTTAAAAATTTTGCTGGAGAATTATCTTCTAATAGATCTGCTAACTTACTTTCATGGATAGAGTGGGATTATCCATATATGCCCTGGGAGAAAAATGAGTTGTTTTTTGCTCAAATAGATAAAGATTGTGAGATACAAAAAATAAAAAAATTCTCAAATAAGCTGATAAATTTCAAAAAAAACGTTTCTTTTTTTCAACCCTATTGGATAAGTGAAACACATTTGGTATGTTCTGAAGATAGTTCTGGGTGGTGGAACTTATTGTTTTTAGATGTTAGTGAAATTGAGAATATTTTTGTTAAGAAAAAAGTAGAGAGAAATTTGATTGAATATGGAGCACCACAATGGGTTACTGGGATAACATTTTTTTCAGGGAATAAAAAAAATTTATTTTGTGTAGCAAAAAAAGAAAATAGTTTAATATTGGAGCAATATACAGATCTTGAATTTGTTAAAGAATTTTCTACTCCTTTTACCTCAATTAGTGATTTCAGTGTTTTTCGGGAAAAAGTCCTTTTAAAGGGTTATGGATCTGATTTTTTGGGAATTGTATTTGAAATTGATTTTGCAAAAAAAGTTTTATCAAATTTTTATGAGCAGATATTTTTTGATCATATAAAAGATTGTTCAAAACCTGAAACATTTTGGTTTAAAGGCTTTGAAAATAAATCAACTCATTGTTTTCTTTATAGACCACTTGTTGAAAATTTTAAAAAGCCACCGCTTCTCGTTAGAGCGCATAGCGGACCAACTTCATGTTTTGATGGATCATATAATTCTGAAGTTCAATATTGGACGTCGAAGGGATTTTTTGTCGCTGAAGTCAATTATGGAGGATCATCAGGATTTGGCAAAGCATATAGAGAGAGGTTGAATTATAAATGGGGTATTGTTGATTCTTATGATTGCAAAAAACTAGCTTTTGAATTGATTAAATCAAATCAAGTTGATAGTGAAAAAGTAGTAATTTTTGGGAATAGTGCTGGTGGGTTAACTGCCCTGAATTGTTTATTATATGGTTCTATTTTTACAGCAGCAATTTGTAAATATCCTGTTCTTGATTTGAAGGATATGCATTACAACACTCATAGGTTTGAAAAAGATTATTTAAATTCTTTGGTAGGAAATTATTTAAAAGACCATGATGATTATATAAATAGATCACCGATAAATCATATTAACAAAATAAAAAAACCTATCTTATTGTTTCATGGAAAAAAAGATACAGTTATTTCTTATAAACAAACTTTAAAAATTCAAGAAATCTTGATTCAGAATAATAAATATTCAGAAGTTATTTTTTTTGATAATGAAGGGCATGGTTTTAGAAATATTGAAAATAAAGAATTAGTAATGCAAAAATCTCAGGAATTTTTAAAAAAAGCTTTGAATATTTAAGAATTGATTTTTAGAAAATCAATAGTATCTTTTAATTTTTCTATAAACATATCAATTTCTTCCTTATTGGTTGTGAAATTCATACTGATTCTAGCTGTTGATTTAATTCCAAAGTATCTGTGCAGAGGTTGGCAGCAATGGTGTCCACTTCTGATGCAAATTCCTTTTGAATCAAGAATTTCAGCAATATCATTTGAATGTATATTTTTTATATAAAAAGTGGCAAGTGAGGCTCTGTCTGGATCTATCCCCGGTGATGGACCTATGATTTCAATATTTTCTATTTGATTCAATTTTTCAAATAAATATTTAGTAATACTCTTTTCATATTCATGAATTTCATTCAATCCAATATTGTTAATATAATTAATCGCTTCTGCAAGACCTATTGCTTCTGCAATGGCTGGAGTTCCAGCTTCAAATTTGTGTGGTAGCTCTGCCCAAGTACTTGTCTCTTCAAAAACATCTTGAATCATTTCGCCACCTCCAAAGAGAGGAGGAATTTTTTCTAGGATTTCTTTTCTTGACCAGAGGAAACCAATACCTGTTGGACCGCATAATTTATGTCCTGATCCAGCTAAAAAATCTATATTAAGATCAATCACATCTAGTTTTTGATGAGCCAAACTTTGGCATGCATCTATTAACACTAAAGAACCTTTTTGTTTAGCTAATTTAGTTATTTCTTTTATTGGATTACAGCAACCTAGAGTATTACTAACATGAACAAGGCTAACAAGTTTAGTTCTAGATGTTAGTTTTGATTTAAAGTCGTCTATATCTAATTTCCCATCTTTATCTATACCAATAAATTTTAATTTGCATTTATTTTTTGCTGCAACCATTTGCCATGGAACAATATTGCTATGATGCTCCATTATTGATAAGAGAATTTCATCGTTTTCTTTTAATGAATATTCGCCCCATGATCTAGCTACTAGATTGATTGCCTCAGTAGCATTTCTTGTGAAAATAATTTCTTTTGCTGAATTCGCTTTTATATATTGGCTAATTAGATATCGTGCATTTTCAAATTCTTCTGTTGCTTTAGCACTTAATTGATGTGCGCCTCTATGTACATTGGCATTAAAATTTTTATAATATTCATTTATTTTTTCTAAGACTTGTATTGGTTTTTGAGTGGTTGCAGCATGGTCTAAATAAATAATTTGCTCACTACTTTTTAAGTTCTTATTTAAAAGAGGAAAGTCTTTCTTAGTTATTTCAGGAAAATTTTGAATTGTTTCCATTAATTTTCATTTAAAAGTTTTTCAAGCAAATTCCATCTATCTTTTGAAACGGGAATAAATGAAATTATTTCTTGAAAGTAAGAACTTAATTGTAGTTTACTTGCTTCTGTTAATGCGATTCCTCTTGTTCGCATATAAAAAAGTTCTTCTTCATTTAGTTGTGAAATTGTAGCTCCATGTTTGCATTTGACATCATCAGCAATTATTTCTAATTGAGGTTTGGTATCTATTTGCGCGAGATTTGATAAAAGTAAATTTCTGCTTAATTGAGAAGCATCAGTTTTCTGGGCAATTTTCGGAACTATTATTGACCCTTCAAATATTGCATGTGATTTATCGTCAGCAAGAGATTTATTGATTTGATCTAGAAATCCATTTGGGCCATTAAATTCTATTTTTGTATAGGTTGAAATCTGCTCATCTTTTTTTGTTATTTGCATACCTTTAATATTGGTCCTAGCGTTTCCTTCAGATTGTTTAATACGAATTTCAAATCTTGCATAATTAAATTTGAAATGTAATGATCCTAAATTATATTTGCTATTTTTTTGTTGAATTACATTGAGAGAATTTAATAGATTTGATTTATTTTCCCCGTAAGAAACAACACCATGGTTTACGGAACTATTTTCTTCTAAACATAAGAACGTTGATTGAGATAATGAAGAGTTGTCCTGACCAAGATTTACTTGTAATAAATCAATATCACAATTTTTTTCTAAAAATATTATTAGGGTTTTTGCGTTGAAAGAATTACTCGATGCGTGACTAAAGATTTCAATAGGAGGGATTTCTGATCCACTTACTTTAAATCCTAAGGTATTCTTTGTACTGTTTAAAGACAGATTTAGTAAGTCACTCCAATTTTCGTTTTGATCAAAACAAGATATCTGTTCCTTGATATATTCAACTAATTTATCCTCACTAAGTTGATTGATTGAATAATTTTCCTCTATTAAATTAATTTGGCAATTATCACCAATTACTAACCTAATTGTACTTTGAGAATTTTTCGGATGTGTTATGTCAAATTTTGAATCCTTTTCATTAACTGAGTAATCTAAAAGGGTTGACAATTTTGATTTATTTGAAAGTCTCCATTGCTCACTTTTGGGATTAGGAAGGAGACTTGATTGTAATTTATTTAGACAGATTTTTTGTATTTCTGTTTGATTATCAATCGATATATTGGTTTTTATTTTTTCAATAATTTCCATTTATTTAGGTCTCTTTTATAAAGTTATCAGTCCATTCATATCCTTTTTTCTCAAGTTCTATAGCAAGATCACTCTCACCAGTTTTTATGATTTGTCCGTCTGACATAACATGGACATAATTTGGTTCAATCTCATCTAATAATCTTTGATAGTGGGTAATAAGTATAATTCCAGTTTGTGCATTAGATATTTTTTTAATTCCTGAAGCTACTATTCTTA
>QCNI01000013.1 GCA_003213255.1 Prochlorococcus sp. AG-424-P16 | reverse complement strand
AAAAACTACAGACCTTTTGGAAATGGTTTGCCACTTTTCTTTCATATGGCAAATAATTTATTAAATTCTAAATTAATTAGTAAGGTCGTTATTGATACTGACTCACCAATAATAAAAGAGGCTTGTAAAGAAAAATTCCCTAGTATATTATTAATTGACAGACCCAAATCTCTATCAGATGAGAACTGTTCGATGAATGAGATTCTCTTATATGATGTTAATAAAGTAGAGTCAAAATTCTATCTACAAACACATTCTACTAATCCCTTGTTGAGTCTGAATACTATTGATAAGTCTCTAGAGTTTTTTATAAATAATTATCCTTCTTTCGATTCACTTTTTTCAGTTACAAAGAAAAAAGTTAGATATTGGGATGAAATGGCAAGACCAATAAATCATAATCCAAATATTTTGATGCGAACTCAAGACTTGCCTCCTATTTATGAAGAAAACTCTTGTATATATATTTTTGAACGTAATAACTTAATTCGTAATCAAAATAGAATTGGTAAAAGACCTTTTCTTTTTGAATTGGATTCAATAGAGGCAATAGATATTGATGAGGAAAAAGACTTTCAATTGGCAGAAAATTTTTTTAAATTACAAAAATAAAATATATGAAAGTCCTAGTTACATGTGTTCATTTAATAAGACATTTTGATAAATATAAAGATTTATTTTCTGAAAATAATCTTGATTATCAATTGGCTTTTCCAGATAAGCAGCAATTTGACAATTATGAAATGTTAAATTTATTACCTGGAAATGAATTTATAATTGCAGGTGATGACGAAATAACAAATTCAGTTATAAAAGAATCATTACAAAAAGGTTTAAAAGCAATAATTAAATGGGGAATAGGAGTTGATAATATCGATATTGTTGCTGCCAAGAAATATGGTGTTCCAGTGTTTAATACTCCAAATGTTTTTGGAGGAGTAGTAGCAGAGCAGGCATTAAGTTTGATACTTAATTTATTCAGAGGGACTCATATTATTGATAAAGAAGTTAGAAAGGGGAATTGGTGTAAAATTGAAGGTATATCATTAATGCAAAAGAAACTCGGGATTATCGGTTTTGGTTCAATAGGTAAAGCTATAGCTGAAAGAGCCTGCTCATTTGGAATGAATGTAAGCTTTTTTGATCCTTTTTATGAAAATGATATATGTAAATATCCTTTGTATCAAAATGTTGGATTTGAGGAAATATGTAAAGAATCTGAATGCATTGTTTTAGCTTGCTCTTTAAATTCTAATAATAGAAATTTAATAAATAAAAAATCGATAGGATTAATGGAAAAGAATCCTTTAATAATTAATGTAAGTAGAGGTCAGTTAATAAATGAAAAGGATCTCATAAAAGCTTTAAAAGAGGGGAAAATTAGTGGTGCGGGTTTAGATGTTTTTGAGATCGAACCTTTGCCAATGAATTCTGAATTAATGCAATTTAGAAATTGTATTTTTGGTTCTCATAATTCCTCAAATACAATTGATTCTGTTGAAGAAGTAAACAATTTGACAACTAATATGGTCATCGATATATCAAGAACAAATGACTTCAATTTATATAAAGACAGAAGAGTATTCTAGTATGGAAAATTCCACTCCTATTTATGATTCTTTATATAAAAAAAAAGTTATTGTAACTGGTGGAGCTACAGGAATTGGTTCATATATTACAAGATATTTTTATGAACAAGGTTCACAAGTATTTGTTTTAGATATTAAGAAAAAAGAATCAATAGATTTAGTTGAAAGTTTGCCTAATACAAAAACTAAAATAAAGCCAGAGATCTATTATTGCGATTTAATTGATATCAATTCTATTGAAGAGGTTTTCAAAAATATATATACTCAATTTGGATATTTAGATGTACTTTGTAATAATGCTGCAGATGATGAAAGACATGATTGGGAGAAAATTTCTTCTTCAGAGTGGGACTATTTTCAGAATATCAATTTGAAAAGTCAGTTTTTTTGTATTAGAGAATTTTCAAAATATGTAAGTTTTAATAATGGATCAAGTATTATTTGTATGGGCTCGATTTCTTATTTAAATGGTTCTACAGAAATGCCTAGTTATACAACTGCTAAATCTGGAATTGTTGGTTTAGTGAATACAATGGCAAATATATTGGGGAAAAAAGGAATAAGAATTAATCTTATACAGCCAGGATGGGTAATGACTGAGAAACAACTTTCTAAATGGATAGATAAAAAAGCTGAAGAAATGATAGAAGAAAATCAATTATTAGAAGGGAGAATATCCCCTGATGAACCTGCAAAATTAGTTTTATTTTTGGCTTCTGATCAGTCTAAGATGATTACTAAACAAATAATAAATCTTGATGGAGGATGGGTCTGAATTAAATTTCATGAATTGTATTCAAAAGATTTAGAATTTAAAATATTTATAACTGTATAAATATTTCTTAAATGATAAATTTAATTGTTTAGTATCTTTGATACTTTGCTATATAGGTTCTTTTTGAATTTGAATAATAATTGATCCAAATAAGGAAATAAATTAAATAAATAACTGTTAAAAAATCTTCTTGGTCGACAACATTTTAGATTGGAATTTTTTAAGTATCCTTTATTTATAACCTGATAAAGGAAGGATCGTTCGGATGAGAATATTTTATCTGAATTTTTTTTTATAATAAAAATTTCTTCTTTATTAAAGTTATTTTTATTGAGTTTTTTAATATTTTTTTTAATTAAAATTTTGGTTTTTGAAACTGTATTATCAATTAAAAAACTTGGTAAATTCATTCTTTTAATATTATTTGGATCTTCAAATGAAATATCACTTGCAAGTAAATTTGAATAATTAATTGTTAAATATTTATTATTACTAAAAGAGTATATTTTAAAGATATTTATATAAAAATCTGAAAAAACTTTTATAAAGTGATCTGATTTCCCATAAAATAGACAATCTGTAAAGGCATATATTGAGCTTTCATGAATTTTAGCTTCAGTTAAAAAATCGATTGATTGAAACAACATGTCAGTCCTTATTTTGATAATGATATCGTAGGTTTTTAGTATATTTAGATTATTTTCAATTATTTTATTTAAGTGATACCATTGGTAAAGAGGAGATGAAATCGATTCTAATTTGTAATATTTCCCGTTAATTCTATATGATTTCTTTTTAAGTTTTTGGAAGTTTTCATAATTTAAATACTTTATTCTACTCTTATTAAATAAATTAATAAATTCAGAATCCTCATCATAAGTAGAGATAAACAAATCAAATTTTTTTATTTTATTTAAGAAATTTCTTAAAAAAAATTTTTTTGAATTTCTACTGAGCTGTCCTGTAATAATAATGGCTATTGATTGCATTAATCAACTTTTCTATTTTGTTAAATGATACTACAGTCCAAAGTCCTGATATAGATATGACCCACAAATATGGATCTTGCTTTGAAATGTTTCTGAAAAATAATATATAGGTGATTTTATATGCATATATTTTAGGTCTAGACAGAGTTAACAACATTTATGGGTTTATATAACTTTTGATTCTTTATTAGTTAAATAATAAATTGTTATTTAGGCTATTTATTAATAATAATTAGCTAATTTTTTAACCAATTTGAGTAATTATTTTCAATAAATTCTATTTCTTTTTTATTTAAATTTTTTTTGTAAGTTCCAGATGCTCCCTGATTAGAAGTGACTTTAGTTTTCATATCAAATCTATTATTTTTTATGTCTAAAGTTCTTTGAATAGTTTTATCTAGATCGGGTGATTTTAATTTGCCAATATATGTTTTTTCTCTAAGGATTTCATTAAGATCTTGAGAAATTTTTAACTTATCTTTAATTTGGCTTTCATAGTCAAAAAGATAGTCGACTTTTCCCCAGTCTTCGATACAGTCTTTTGTAATATATTTACACCATTCTTTGAAACCCTCAAATGATGTTGGATCATAATTATGTTTATTTTTAGCTTTATATGCTTTTGATATTAAAACTTTTTTTCTTCTCCTTCTTGAAGCAATGCTATCTCTAATATCTCTTTTTGTTAGAATAATAATATCTGCCCAAGATTTAAGAAATGGTTCATAGTGATGTTCTTTAATTAGTATATTAGATTTTAACTCTCGTTTTATTAAATAGTCAGAATTAACAACTTTCCTATAATTTTTGTGTCCAAAAAGATAACAATTAAAGTTAATTGAGTAAGAATCCAATATATCACTTAATAAGTTATATATAAAAGTCGATCCTGATTGTGGCATTCCAGCTACAACAATTTTTAATCTAGGTTGATTATTATTATTTCTAAAAATCTTAAAGAAATTCATCTTATTTCTTATTAATTTCATAATATTACCCTAATGCAAAGATTTATAGTTCATGACACATAATATTAATCACATATATTAAAAAAAATACAATATTTTGCTTTAGTCTTAAATGTTAATTATTATTCAAGGTCCTTACAGTAAATATACTAGAGATTTAGCAATCGATATTTCAAATCTTTTTCCAAAAATAAAAATAAAAATTTCCTGTTATAAAGAAATTATTAACGAAATCCTTTTCGAAAACAATAAAAATATTGAAGTTATTAGAAATCAAGACCCTGGATCAATAAGAGTCCCTCCAAGGGGCAAATTAATGAATTTACATAGACAAGCAAAAACTACTTTATCTGCATGTGTTAGATCTGATGAAGAGTGGGTAATTAAGATTAGATCTGATATGCAAATAGTTAACAAAACAAAATTTACTAAATCAATTCATAAATTCATAAATTGTATTGAATCTCCTAACCCGCCAAAATTAATTACTCTTGAAAATGGAAGTCTTGATATATTTTCTTATTATGATATGCCTTTTCATTTTAGTGACTGGTTTTTTATGTGTAGAAGAGAAGTACTTTTAAAGAACTGCCAAACATTATTAAATATTGACGAGAATTCTTTAGTGCAGCCTTTTTTAAAAAGTTTCCCCAATAATTATTATCACTCTAAAAGATATAGGATGGTTTTTCATAATGAACAGTTAATCCATTTCGCAAATTTCTTATTAGATAGGAAATATCTTGAATTTTGTTGCGATACAAGAAAATTGATAATTAAAAGGCATATTATTTGGGTCGCTAAATATTTACAGACTTTTAATTTAAAGGAAATTGGTATAAAAAGCTCAAAAGTAGGTTATCCTTCTTTTGGATCAAAATTAGTTGGAATATCTTTTAAGAGTGGTAAATTATATAAATTAATTCTTAAATCAAAAGGATTTTCAAGAATAGCATTTTTAATAATTTTAAAAATTCATGGTTTATTCAGGAAATTTATTTTCATGATTTTAATTTTGAATAGATCCTTTATTAGTTTTATTTTAAATAAAAAATCTTATTTAAAAAATTTATTTTTTAAATAAGATTTTAATATTTTATTTGCTTTGAATTTCACCATATTCCATATATATTGTTTCATCGAACATTTTTAGAGTTTCTGATCTATGAGTTACGGCAAGTATAGAAGTTTCTGGAAATTCTTTAATAATATTTTTAATAATAGTAAGTTCTGTTTTCTTATCCAAGGCATTAGTTGCTTCATCAAGAATTAGTAACTTTGGCTTTTTATAAAGTGCCCTAGCGAGTCCTATTCTCTGAATTTGTCCACCACTAAATTTTATTCCATTATCACCAACTTTTTCATTAATTGTACAATTTCTATCTTCAAGAACTTTATTAAGTAATGTTATTTTAATGATTTTATTTAAATAATTTTTATCGGGTTTATCTGAAAAAAGAATTATATTTTTAACTATAGTATCATCAAATAAATATACATTTTGAGGTACATAACCAATATAATTATTCCAATCTTTAGGATGTATATCTTTATATATATTTTTCCCACCAATAGTTATTTCTCCTTTATCAGGAGGTAGTAATCCTAATATCATATTAAGTGTGGTACTTTTCCCACAGCCTGATGGGCCAAATAATGCAATATTAGATCCAGGTTTTATTATAAAACTAATATTTTTTATTAACGACTTCTTCTCTTTATTAAGAGAGACAGTACAGTTTTTTATTTCAATTTGTGATTCATTAATATCCTTAATTTTATAAAAATTATTCTTCGAGGAATCAACTTTGTAGTGTTTATTTTCCTCAATTATCTCCTTTTTAATAAGTTCAAAAGCAGATCTGCTTTCTATAATTCCAAGAACACTTGCATAAGATTTTTGAATTGCTGGCAATAGTTTATAACTTGCTAATCCTATTATCGAAATTGATGATATACTTTCCTTAAGATCTAAGCTTTGGTAAGTCACTAGATACCAGCATATAATTGATACAAATATCAGCCATTGAATAATATATCTTGGAGTATTTCTAGCTGTGTAAGAGTAAGTTAAATATTTTGCTTGATTTAGGACAATATTTTTAAAATCCATAATGACTCTTTTTTCATAATTACTAATTTTTATAATTTTTTGTTGCTTGAGTGATTCACTAGCTGATCTAAATCTCTTCCCAGCATATTCGGTTACTTTTTTGCCCCAAATTGAGACATTTTTGGATATTGATAAATATATAATTATATAGATAGTTCCTATGTATAAAAGAGCAAGATTGATATCTCCTGATGTTGTATATGAAAACAGAATAAAAGTTAGGATAGCTAATATTATTGAGGAACTTAAAGTTATTATTCCTCCTAGATAACTACTACTGATTCTGTCAGATTCTAATAATATATTTTTGCTTAAATCATCAGTATTCAGTTCTACAATTTCTCTATATGGTTTTTTTAGATAAATCGAAAACAAACGTGAACTCAAAAGTGCACGCATCCTGTTGATTTCTTTGTATCTTAAATATTCAACACTCACATAGAAAATCATAGTAAGAGTTAAAAAAATTAAAGTCGCATATAAAATTTCATTAGTATTTAGAGACTCTGAATTTGCTTTAAATAGTCCAATAAAAGTTCTTAATTTTGTAGGTACCTCTATAGTTTGAGAATTAATTATTAGACCAAAAGATGAGCCCATACCAGCTACACCTAATACATCAAATAAACTTGCAAAAAGCATTAGAAAGAATAATCTTATTATTCTAAAAGTGCCTAGTAATTTTACTAATAAAAAAACTAGTATTAATTCATTTGATATTTTATTTTTCATTTGGAAAATTTTATTCGAGCAATCTTTTCTTTGATCCTATAGATCAATCTTCTAAATTTTATTAAATAACGGTTTCCAGTTTTAATATTTTTCCAGAAAGTTTCCGCTAATTTTGACTTTTCTAGATCAATTATTATTTTGCCATTTCGAGCAAATTCTTCAAAATCTATAAAAGGATAAATATCAAGCTTTGAGTATTTTGATGCATTATATAAATCGACATTTGGCTTATTTTTATTGAAGGTTTTTTTGGCAAGTAAATGAACGTTTCTCATTTGTCTATTCGCTTTAATTGGATCAGGAATATGCGCTCTATAAGATTTATCAAAATGATTTTGGTCTTTTCTTTTCCCATTATTTGCAGTCCAACCTAAATCAGTGCCAAGAAAAATGATTCTGGCTGCACCCATGAAATATGCAATTTGTAAGGCTACATTTATTGTTGAACCTGATTTATCAATTGAATTTAAGATATTTGTTGAAAAAGATTTGGAATTGATATCACCCTCTTTATTGGGTTTATTTTCTGTTAAATTTTTCATAATATGAATATTTCTGCTTTTTGAAATATTTCCTTTAAATAAATATGAAAAGCTTCTCTCATCAATAAAACTTTTAGTTTTTTGCTCTTCAATAGCTTCTCTTACAGATTTACTCCATTCCATCCCCCATATTGGATTAAAAATATTTGTAGAGCAAAAAATATAATACTTTGGCCTCCAATTTTTATATTTGGAATATAGAAGAGAAATCCTATTCATTGCAATAGAAGGGAATTTCTCTATCAAAGATAAATCAGTTTCAGAAAGGCTAGGTCCGTTTCCAATAATGAATATAGTTTCTCCCTCATGAATATTATGAAACTGCTTGAAACATAAATTTTGTTTTTTTGAATTCATGGATTTAAATTTTTCTTTTTAATTTTTCAATTAAGGGATTAAATAAATTTCTATCTAGCGTATCCATCTCAAGAATTTCACTTAATACAGGATCAAAGTTTAGTTTTCTGTTATTTTTACTTTCCTTTAAATATTGCCATTGTTCTTGCTGATTGTGCCTTACGGATTTGAAACAATCTAAAGAAAAATTTTCTTCATCTCGATTACACCCTTTTTTATAGCCTTTCAGAAATGAATCTAAGTAAAAACTAAATCCTGTAATATATAGTTCTTTTAAATCGTGTTGGAGAAGATCAAATATAGCTGCAAAACCTGTGTTTGCTCTGCATGATAAATTTTTATTTAAATTTTTTAGTAACTTTGAATCACATATGTGGAAGTTAAATTTAAGATTTAATTTTATGAGTTTTATTAAATTAGCCTTTGGATGAACAAATGGGTAGATTTTACTACCATCAAAACTACTATGGGGAACAGTGCAAATCCACTTGACTTTGTTCTTTAGCAGCTCATTTATATCTATAACCCCGCCGTTATCTGGATGTTCAACCATGCAATTATATAAAACGTCAGTTCTGTTACCAAGATGTATCTCATTATTTTTAATTAGTTCTATACCTCTATTAATTCTAACTACGATATCTTTAGAATTAATTTCTTTCCCAAATTTAAATTGAGATAAGTAATTTGCCGGGCCAACTAGTGCAACTGTCTTATTTTTAAGAAATGAATTGAATTTTGACTTATTCATAATAATATTTTGTCATATCAAAACTCTCTTTTCTCAAAGAACATTATAAAGTTTATATTTGAATTATCCAAATTTTATAGAACTATTAATAATCTACTGATGATATGTTATCCAAAAGATGAAAATTCCAATTATAACCTTCATAAATTATTCTTATTTCTTTTGGTAAAGCGCTATTTACTTTAAACATATCCCAATGTACAGGAAATAGCTTTTTAATATTCAATTCATCTGTCAATCCAAAAGCTTCCCTGATACTCATGTTGCCAATAATTCCTCTACGTCTACGAAAAAAATTATCTTCATTTACAGGTAAAATTGCGAGATCAATTTGTGGAATTTTTTTTAAAAAATTTATAAGCTGTTCGGTAACGTTTGTATCTCCTGCAATATAAATGCGAGTTTTTTTATTATCTATTATCCATCCAACAGTACTTGGGTAGCCATCTTTCGATAACAAAAGTTTAGGGTGCGACGATGGTACTGGAAGAATATTTAGATCATCTCCTAGATTTATCTCACTATCCGTTAATTTAACAATATTTGAAGAAGAAATCCCCCATTTATCTAATATATTCCTTACTGGATTTGGCCCAATAAATCTTGCATAGGGATTACCTTTCGCTATTAATGGGATAGTATGCGGATCGCAGTGATCTATATGTTCATGGGTTAAAAGTATCCAATCTATATTTTTTAAATTTTCTGGTTTATATGGAATTGGAACTTTTCTAATTAAATCTTGAGAATCTAAAATCTCGACTGAATTACTAAGATATGGATCAATTAAAATACACTGGTTATTGTGATTTATCTTAAATCCTGATTGACCTAAATGCTCTATTCTCAATTTATTTATTTGCAGAATTTAGTTTTCATATTACTTCAATTTGAACCATTTTTTAGCAATTTTTTTTGAGATAAAATCACCATAAAGAATCCATTTAATTAATTTAAGCATTAACTCAAAATTATTGAAGTAATTTGGGATTGATATTAACTTAATAAATAAACTATAACCTGAAAGTTTATATTTAAAATCATAAAGTTTTTCATAAAAAAATAGAGTATTTGATGCTTCTAAGTTTTTTGATACAAAATCAAAAAAAAATGAAAGTTCATCATTGGACACATTAGAAATAGGATCAAATTTTTTTCCATAATTAGTTCTTATAATATGGGAGATATTTGCGCAATGAGCATAAATTCTTTGTTGGATCCCTTTATCTTGAGATGAAATTCTATCTTTATGGTCTCTTAAATAAACTCCAAAATATTTTAAACAACCTAATTTGCTAAATTCTGAAAGTCTTAGCCATAAGTCATAATCTTGAGATTTATTAAAAAATTCTCTATATCCACCAATGCTTAAAACAATTTTCTTGTTAAATAAGACTGAAGAATGACTAAAGAAGCTTTTTTGATTAGCTAAATTTGAATGAATCTTGCTAGTTTTGGTTGGTACTAAATATTTTCTTTTTTTTGAAAAATCTTGATTTATTAATATAGACTGGCATCCGACCGCAGAAACATTTCCATTTAAAATAAATCTTAATTGTAATTCTAATCTTTTTGGAAGAGCAATATCATCAGAATCTATTCTTGCAATCCAATCATATTGAGATTCATTCAAACCTATATTCAAACTCTTCGTAAGACCTATATTTTCATGTGTAATGTATCTTATTCTCTTATCAATAAACGCGTATTCTTTAATTATTGAAAAGCTAGCATCATTTGAACCGTCATTTATAATTAAAAATTCGAAATTCCTGAATGTTTGATTTAGTATGCTTTCAATACATTCTCTTAACCATATTTCCCCATTGTGTACACATAATAAAACAGTAATCATTATATTTTTTGGTTATTTTAAAATTTTTTAAACTATAGCAAAGGGGATTTAAGAAAAATTAATATATATTCTCGCGTATATTTTTTTCGAAAATTGAATATTTAAAATTATTCGAAAATAATTCATAATTATTGATTAATATCTTATTTAATTGATTTTTATTTTTTGTTAGATCAATGCAAAATTGATTAATTTTTTCTTTTATACTTTCAATATTATTTTTACAAACATAAGGATAATTCTTGATAAGTAAATCTTCTACTGCGCCGACTTTTGTAGTTATAAATGGAAGACCTATGGATAATGATTCAATCAATATCATTGGTAGACCCTCATTATGACTAGCTAATATAAGGCAATCATAATTAATCATATTTTCTAATCTTTCTTTGGTTTCTAATTTCCCTTTGTAGTTTATAAAATCAAAATCTAGATTAATTTCTTCAAACTTCATACCAAATATATCCAATTTTATTTTATAAAAATTATTTTGCATATTTGTCTCATCTATTGCTTTGATAATTTTGTGAATCCCTTTTGATTTTTGGATATTTCCACAATATAAAAATTTAATTATTTTATATCCTTTATTTTTTCTCTTTATTTTTTTATTAAATAATCTTTGACTTAATTCAGAATCGTACTTAGTAAGAGCATTAGGTAAAACAAGTATTTTATTTTTAATTTGCTTGATTTTATTATTTTTCTCAAATTTTTCTGATAATAATATTACCTTAAATGAACTTCTCAGAATCAAACTAATTATAGCTTTTTTGTAGATTGAGCTATTATAATTTTTATTTAAATCACCTCTATGAACATATAAATAGCTTCTTTTGGATTTTATATTCAAAAAAAATTGTACAATAACTGTTTTTAATAAACCGAAATTACCCATTGATATTGTTATGAAACTGATTTCATGTTTTTTTGAAAATATCAATATAAAAAATAACTTAAAAAATTCATTTTGATTTAAATTCTTTTTAATAATTCTTTCATTTTTAAAGTAGTCTTTTGTTCTTGGATCTATTATCTTTGTAACCTCATATCCAAGATATTTAAGACTTGACTCTAAATTACTATTAATATATGCAATGCCAGTAGTACTTTTTGGATTAAATTCACCATATAGCAAAACATTTTTCATAAATCGTTTTCTAGTTAGTTTACTTAAAAATTTTTTAAAATTTTTATTTAAGAGTTAAATTTATCAATTAATTTTAATTTTTAAAATTTTATATACTAGAGTTGATTATATTAGATTGTAAATAATAAAAAAAATTAATCGGATAGATGTCCATTTTACACCTTTTTAAGAAAGCTATAGCTAATTAATTTAAACATGTCAAAAGAAATAAGTTTTTTAATAATTGTGCCAACTTATAATTCATTTAAGAAATTGAAAAGATTAAAAAAGTCTTTATTATCTCAGACTTTTCAAAATTGGAGGGTGATTTTTATAGATGCTAATTCAATTCAGAAACATAAAGCATGGCTGAAGGCTTGCGTTTCTCTTGATAAAAGATTTATTGCTTATGAAGAGTCTAATGAAATAAAAGGAATATTCCCTTCTATGTCTTTTGGTGCAGCATTTGCTAAGAAAAATGATTGGGTTATATTTTTAGGATCTGATGATTGGTTTTCCTCAAGTAACTCCTTGTTTTCCATAGCTAAAAATATTAATGAAAATATAGAAAAATTTAACCAAGAATTAATTATTTGTGGGACTCAATTTATCGATGAAAGGAACAATAGTGTCGTAAGAATAAATAATGTCCCAAATTTTAGATTTATTTCTAATAAAAAGTTGGCTAATTTAATGTTTTTTGGTTATGTACCAGCTCATCAATCGTTATGCCTTTCATATGACTTACTTAAAAAACTAATGCCCTACTCCAAAAAATATCATTTGGCTGCAGATTTGGATTTGATTTTTAAAATGTTATCTCTCAAAAAATTTAAAATTATATTTATTAATAAAATTTTAATCAATATTCAATCAGGAGGTTTAAGCTCAAAATATTTACATAAACGATTAAAAGAGGTGTTACTTATATATGTAAATTATTTTAAATTTTATTTTTTTATCCCATTTATTCTTAGATATTTAATAAAGATTTTATCAAGGTTAAGGCTAATTAATCGATTAAAAAAATTAGATGATTTATAAAAATGAATACAATTCTTATTACAGGTGGGGCAGGTTATATTGGTATTCATACCTCATTAATTTTGTTAGAGAAGGGTTTTAATATTGTAATAATAGATTCATTTTCTAATAGCTCAAAAAAATCAATAGAACGCCTTTCAAAAATTATTAAATCAAATAAAAAAATTAAAAAAAATTCTGAATTTAAATTTTTTAAAGGGGATGTAAGAGATATTAACTTCCTAAGAAATATTTTTGAACAATCAAAATTATCTGGAAATCCAATTAATACAGTCATTCATTTTGCAGGATTAAAATCTGTTTCTGAGTCAATATCAATACCTAATTTGTATTGGGATGTAAATGTATATGGTACTATTCAATTGCTTAAAATAATGAGCGAATATAAATGTACAAATTTTGTCTTTAGCAGTAGTGCAACTGTTTATAGTTCAGATGCAAAATCTCCTTTATGTGAAGATTGTGAACTTAAGCCAATAGATCCTTATGGAAAAACTAAATTAACTGTTGAAAATATTTTAAAGAATTTCTACGATATTCAAATAGATAATTGGAATATAGTTTCTTTAAGATATTTTAATCCAATAGGTGCACATCCCTCAGGACTTATTGGAGAATGTCCTTTAAATGTCCCTAATAATCTTTTCCCATATATTTGTGATGTAGCAAAATCAAAAAGAGATATTTTGAATATATTTGGAAATGACTGGCCTACACATGATGGGACTTGTGTAAGAGATTTTATTCATATTATGGATTTAGCAGAAGGACATTTAGCTGCGCTAAATTATCTAATAAGAAATAATAGAAAAAAAACATTTATCATAGTTAATCTTGGGACAGGCAAAGGTCATTCAGTTTTAGAACTTGTAAATACTTTTGAGAAGGTAAACAATTTAGTAATTAAATATAGATTTACAGAAAGAAGATTAGGAGATAAAGCCATCGTATATTCAAATTGCGACCTAGCGAAAAATTTGTTTAATTGGGAAGCTAAAAGAAATATTTCTGATATGTGCAAGGATGAGTGGAATTGGCAACTTAAAAATCCAAATGGCTATTAAGTGGTATTTTCATTTAGAAATATTTTATTTCTCATTTAATAATTTTTTAAACCAAGCTATAGTTTTATCTAAACCCTTATCAAGCGAGGTAAAAGGTTCCCATCCAATTTCTTTTTTTGCTTTACTAATATCAGGTTGTCTTTTGAGAGGATCATCTTGTGGTAGTGGTTTGAAAATTATTTCAAGATTAGGGTTGATCTTTTTTCTTATTTTCATGGCTAAATCCAAAATTGTTAATTCTTCAGGGTTACCTATATTGACTGGTGAATCTGTGTTACTTCCCATTAAGTTTTGCATGCCTTCAATTAAATCATCCACGTAACAAAATGACCTTGTTTGTGTTCCATCTCCATATATTGTTAGGGGTTTATTCTGCAAGGCTTGATAAATAAGATTACTAACAACTCTGCCATCGTTAGGTTTCATTCTTGGACCATAAGTGTTGAATATTCTCATTATTCTTATGTCTAGATTATGTATTCTTTGGTAATCAGAACATAATGTTTCAGATATTCTTTTACCTTCATCGTAGCAACTTCTTATCCCTACTGGATTAACATATCCATGATAACTTTCTTTTTGAGGATTTATCTTTGGATCTCCATAAACTTCACTAGTACTAGCTAATAGGAATTTTGCTTTTACTCTTCTAGCTAATCCCAACATATTATAAGTTCCTAAAAAACTTGTTTTAGCAGTTTTTATTGGATTTTCTTGATAGTGGATTGGGGATGCAGGACAAGCTAAATGCCAAATTTGATCAATTTCAAGTTGAATAGGTTCCGTAACATCATGTCTAATTATCTCAAAATTAGGATGTGTTAACCATTCCTTTATATTTGATTTGTTACCTGTAAAATAATTATCTAAACATATAACCTCTTGATTAGCTCTCATCAGTTTGTCGATAAGGTGTGAACCTAAAAACCCTGCTCCACCTGTAACTAGGTTTCTAATATTAGTTGTTTTAATTTGATTATTTATCATTTTATTAAATATCTTAATTGACTATTAATCTATCATTTTTAGGAGAAAAAAATAATATTATCAAATAAGTTTAAAGTCTTTTTAGGCTAATTATTTAAATAAAAGTTTATAAAAAAAGATTTAGAAATTAAAAAAATATACTTTTAATATGACTTTAGTGATAAATTTATTTAATTAACAATCGAGTATCTAAATAAATTTAAATGAGTGGTTATAAAATTAAAAAAGTTTGTTGTATAGGTGCAGGTTATGTAGGTGGCCCTACAATGATTGTTTTTGCAAATAAATGTCCCGATATAAAGTTCAAAGTAGTTGATTTAAATAAGGCAAGAATTGATGCATGGAATAATAAAGATTTAGAAAAATTGCCAATTTATGAGCCAGGATTAGATAAGTTATTAATAAATTGTAGGAATAAAAATTTATTTTTTTTGACTGATATTAAATCTTCAATAGAAGAAGCAGATATGATTTTCATCTCAGTTAATACTCCAACTAAACAAAAAGGTTTTGGAGCTGGAAAAGCTAGTGATTTGAAATGGATTGAAGCTTCGGCAAGACAAATAGCAGAATACGCAAAAGGAGATACGATCGTTGTGGAGAAAAGTACATTGCCAGTAAGAACAGCTGAAACCGTAAAAAAAATTCTTGAAAGTTCCTCTAAAAGTCATGATCAAGATAATGAGGTAAAAACTTTTTCGGTTTTATCAAATCCTGAATTCTTATCAGAGGGTAATGCAGTAAAAGACTTAGAAAGTCCAGATAGAGTTTTAATAGGAGGTGAGAGTGATAATGCAATAGATGCTTTGGGAAATTTATATAAAAATTGGATTCCAAAGGAAAAGATAATAAGAACAAATCTATGGAGTTCTGAACTATCCAAATTAGTAGCTAATGCCTTTCTGGCACAAAGAGTATCCTCAATAAATTCAATTTCGGCTATTTGTGAAGAGACTGGTGCTGATATTAAACAGGTCATTAGGGCAGTTGGAACTGATAGTAGAATTGGTGAAAAATTTATTGAAGCTAGTCCAGGTTTTGGAGGTAGTTGTTTCCAGAAAGATATTCTTAACTTGATTTATCTATGTGAGTATTACAAATTAGATGAAGTCGCAAATTATTGGCAAAGTGTTCTTAATATAAACAATTGGCAGAAAATAAGGATATCAAAATTAGTTGTAAATAAATTATTTGGAAATATTTCAGGGAAAAAAATTTCAATTCTTGGATTTGCCTTTAAAGCTAATACTAACGATACGAGAAACTCTCCATGCATAGATATTTGTAATGATTTACTAGAAGAAGGAGCAAATTTATCAATTTATGATCCTAAGGTTGATGAGGAACAAATTTTAAATGATTTAGATTTCAAGATTGAAACTAATATTAAAAATAATGATAAAGGTAATTGTGAAGTTTGTGATTCAATAGAAAAATCTGCATTAGATAGTCATGCAATTTTGGTTTTAACAGAATGGGATGAGTTTAAGAGTATTGATTGGGTTAAATTATATAAGATAATGAAAAAACCATCTTGGATTTTTGATACTCGGTTTTGTATTGATAGTAAAATTGCAATAGAAGCTGGATTTAATTATTGGCGTTTGGGATCTCAAAAATAAATTTTTAAGATAGTTTGTGAAATTATTTATTCCTCATGAGATTAATAAATATTTTTAAAGAAGTAAAATATAGATTTATTTTTTTTGGAATATTTAACGTATTCATTAGTAACCTAATATTGCAAATTCTACTACTTAATATTAGTTCTTTTAAAGCAACATTTGTAAGCCAAATGGTTAACTTTTTTTTAGGTTATTATCTTTATGGAAAGCGAGTTTTTAGAGTTAATAAATTGAAAATAAAAATTTTTCTTAAATATTTTTTACTAGTAATGTTTTTATGGAATACTAACTGGAAATTAATTGAATATTTCCATTCATTTGGGATTTCAAAAAATATTGCTTCACTTGTAATTGTTCCCTTTTTAGCTCTAATATCTTACTTTACTCAAAAGTATATTATCTTTAAATTTTAATTATGGATCAAGATAAAGAAAAAATACTTTTATCTGTAATAGTTCCTTGTTTTAATGAAATTAAAACTCTTGATAAAGTAATAAATAATATTCAAAATTCACCTGTTGATCCGAAAGAGATTATTATTGTGGATGATTACTCTAAAGACGGTTCAAGAGAGTTCTTAAAAAAAATTAACACTAAAAATATTAAAACTATTTTTCATAATAAAAACCTTGGGAAAGGAGCTGCTTTATTTTCTGGGATATCTATAGCAAGAGGTGAAATAATAATTATCCAAGACGCTGATTTGGAATATGATCCAAATGAGTACCCTACAATTATTTCACCAATCATTAATGATAAAGCAGATGTCGTTTATGGAAGTAGATTTCAAGGAGGACAACCACATAGGGTTGTTTATTTTTGGCATAGGATTGGTAATGGATTTTTGACTTTATTGAGTAATATATTTACTGATCTAAATTTGACTGATATGGAAACTTGTTATAAAGCATTTAGAGGCGAACTTCTAAAGCAAATAAAAATTGAAGAAAAAAGGTTTGGATTCGAACCTGAAATAACCGCTAAAATTTCAAAATTAGATTGTCGGATTTATGAAGTTGGGATCTCATATTATGGTAGAACATACAAGGATGGTAAAAAAATTGGCTGGAAAGACGGAGTCAGAGCAATATGGTGCATTTTAAAATACAATCTATTAAGATAGATCTATTTTCTCACAAACTTCAACATCCCGGACTCTCCTATTTAATGGGTTTCTTGTTCCAGAGATGAATGTTTTAATGTTGCATTTATAGTTTTTTTTATCTAATAAAAATTTTGGCCCAGAAATTATTTGACTTATATTGTATTTTCTTAGGCAAAAATCTTGTGAATTATTATTTTGGATACATTTTTGAAATTGTTCTCGAGAAATATAATTTTTGGGATAGAAAAATCTTGCATCTCTAATTACATTTTGATAGAAGTTCCCAGAGGTTTTTGGATTTATTAATTTTGATAAGTCAAAACCATATGCATTTGAAATCATTGCTTTTTCATAGTTTGAAATTGATAAAAAATTTTGATTTATTGAAAAAAATAGAAATCCTGTTATTAGGATTAATTGAAAATAAATTGATAAATAAAATAAAGATTTTAAAAATTTAATTTCTAAAAACATACTGATATTATCCGAAAAATATATCGAAATGATGATTGGCAGAGCATAATAATCTGCCCTGCCTTGGCAAAATATTAACAAAAGCAAGATTTGAGATAAGCAAATATAAAATAAGATATTTTCTTTTAAATTTATTTTCTTAATAGTTTTAATTGTTAAAAGTATTAGTATTAATAAAACTCCTAGTCCAAGTGCACTCGCAATATCAGAACCACTTGTGGGAAGAAATATATTTAAAGGAAACATTCCATCCCTTTGATATCCTGATAAAAACTCTGTGAAATTAGTAATTAAGATATCATTTTTATTAAAAATATTTGTGAGTAATGGAAAAGCAAAATTACCTGTTATTTTAAATCTTGAAAATAAAATTGCTAATAATATGGAAAGAGACAATAGTATTGATTTATCAAATAAAATATTCTTAAAAAGATAAATTTTTTTATTCACATTATTAGTTTTCTTATCAAAAAAAATATCTAAAAAAAGATGTATTGCTATAGGCGTACAAACTATTAAAGATGAAATCTTAATACTAATACAGGAAATCATACAGATTAAAAGTAATTTTCTAGATAAATTATCCTTATACTCTGCCCAAATTATATAAGCTATGGCACATGATGATTCGCCAAGGAAAAGGGGTTTTCCTATTGTGCTCCATTGTATAAAAGTAGAACTACTTAAAAGAGCAATAATATAAACTTTACTTTTTAAATTATTTATTAAAAATAATGTAATTAAAGGTAGAGTTGAAATTTGAATATATCTTATAAGCCAGACTGTCTTTTCTTGAATAAACGCTAAATGCGCATAGTCTCCAGCTCCCATAAGAGCTTGATGCAATCCTTGATCTATGAAGAACTTTCCTTTTAACCAGTATTGATATGGGTATCCAATATGATAATCCAGTGCGTCAGGATGATTAATTGGTCCAATAGATGATATTGAGATTAATATTACTAAAAAACAGATTACTATAATTGATTTCCTTTGAGCAGAAATTATAAATGTATTTTTAAACTTATTAATTTCACCTAATAAAAAATTTTTTATTAGCGCATAATCCCTGTGGGAATTGTTATTAAAATATAGTGCAAACAAAAAAATAAAAATTGAAAAAGATAAAATAGGAAATCTACTATTATCTAAATTAATTAATATTAAAGAAATAAGTCCTAAGATTGAATAAGAAAATAAGGCCGATGTGATAATAACACTATATATTTTATTCCCAAGTGGTAAGTTAATACCTCTCGATAACAAAGGAATTACTGATAAAAATAGGAGTATATATGAGAACATATAATTTAAATATCAAATATATTTTTGAGATATTTATTTTTTAATTATTATTAATTTTTATGGGTTATGCAACCTGGCCTTTTAGTTTTTAAATATCACTTATTGTTATATTGTGGAAGTTAAGTAATTTAATTTATAAAATTAATAATATTAATAATATATAAAAAAGAAAATATGAAAAAGGCTTTAATTACAGGTATTACGGGTCAGGACGGGAGTTATTTAGCAGAATTCCTTTTAAATAAAGGTTATGAAGTACACGGAATAAAAAGGCGTTCAAGTAGTTTTAATACAGCTAGAATAGATCATTTATATAAAGATCCCCACGAGGCTGCTCAGAACTTAAAACTTCATTATGGAGACATGACAGACAGCTCTAATTTAATTAATATTATTCAACTTATAAAGCCAGATGAAATATATAATCTAGCGGCACAAAGTCATGTCGCAGTAAGTTTTGAAAGTCCAGAATATACAGCTAATTGTGACGCATTAGGTACCTTAAGAATATTAGAAGCAGTAAGAGTTCTTGGCCTTAAAAATAAAACTAAAATATATCAGGCTAGTACTAGTGAGCTTTTTGGCAAAGTTCAAGAAATCCCTCAGACAGAAACTACAGCTTTTTATCCCAGAAGTCCTTATGGAGCAGCAAAACTTTATGCATATTGGATAACGATTAATTATAGAGAATCATATGGACTATTTGCTTGCAATGGAATACTTTTTAATCATGAAAGTCCACGAAGAGGAGAAACATTTGTCACAAGAAAAATAACAAGAGGCTTAGCACGTATTGAAGCTGGAATTGATGATTGTCTTTATCTAGGTAATCTAGATTCAAAAAGAGATTGGGGCCACGCGAGAGATTATGTTGAAATGATGTGGTTAATGCTTCAACAGGAAAAGCCAAAGGATTTTGTTATATCAACAGGGAGGCAAGAAAGTATAAGAAAATTTGTTGAATTAACTGCTTCAAGATTAAAATGGTCTTGCAACAACTCCTCAATAATATGGTCAGGTGAAGGTATTAATGAGATTGGAAGAAGAGCAGATAATAACAAAATTGTAATAAGAGTAGACCCCCGTTATTTTAGGCCAAATGAAGTGGATAGTCTTTTGGGGGATTCTTCAAATGCCAAAAATATCCTAGGTTGGGAGCCTAAAACTTCCTTAGATGAATTAATAGATGAAATGATAGAAAATGATTTAGCAGAAACAAAAAAAGAAATACTTTTAATTCAAAAGAGAAATAATTAATAATTTAAAATGATCAGAGCAGAAAAACTTATTAGATTTGAAGATAAAATCTTTGTAGCTGGACACAACGGCATGGTTGGTAATGCTGTATGCAGAAATTTAATAAAAAAAGGCTATAAAAATATACTTACTTGCGAAAAAGAATTTTTAGATCTTAGTGTTTCTAATGAAGTTAATGAATTTATTCATGAAAATAAACCTGATGTAGTTATTTTGTGTGCAGCAAAAGTAGGCGGAATATTAGCCAATCAACAATTCCCCACGGAATTTATTTTGAACAATTTACAAATTCAAACAAATGTCATTGAGAGTTCATGGAAATTTAAGGTTAAAAGATTTTTATTTTTAGGAAGTAGTTGTATTTATCCCAAGGATTCGGTTCAACCAATAAATGAGGAATGTCTATTGAGTGGTTCATTAGAACCTACAAATGAATTTTATGCAATTGCTAAAATTTCAGGTTTAAAACTCTGTGAGGCACTAAATAAACAATATGCTTTTGATGCTATAAGTTTAATGCCAACTAATTTATATGGAACTGGGGATAATTATGATTTAAAAACAAGTCATGTTATGCCCGCACTGATAAGAAAATTTTGTGAGGCTAAGAAATATAATCATGAAAATGTTACATGTTGGGGAGACGGTTCTGCATTGAGAGAATTTTTACATTGTGATGATTTAGGTGATGCTTGCGTTTTTATTTTAGAGAACATAAATTCATATGATTTGAGAAATTGTAAACATTTCAAAAATAAAGAATCTATTCATATAAACATAGGTACTGGGGTAGATCTCAGCATAAAAGATTTAGCGCAAATTATTAAAGATGAATCTGGTTTTAGTGGGAATATATTGTGGGACTTAGAAAAACCTAATGGTACACATCAAAAGAAATTAGATATTAGTTTAATCTCTAAGCTTGGTTGGGGGTATAAAATATCTCTCCTAGAGGGAATTCGGAAAACTATTAAAGAATTTAAGGAAATGGAGTTGTAATAATTTACGCTTCCTGCAAGATTCGAACTTGCGACCCACTGCTTAGAAGGCAGTTGCTCTATCCAGCTGAGCTAAGGAAGCTTGAGGCAAGTAATTTTTATCAAGGAATAATTTCTTACTTGATAATTTTACTGATGGATAGATACCAAAACAATACTTTTTAAAAATTTAACTTTAAAACTTATTAAAAAAAAAATAACTATTTTGAATAGTTTTAAACATATTAATCTAAAAAATGAAGTTTTTATGAAGACCTTCCGTAAAGATCCTCGAATCTTATTATGTCATCTTCTCCTAGATAAGACCCACTTTGTACTTCAATTAATATTAAGGGAATATCTTCGGGGTTAGATAATCTATGTTTTGATTCCAAGGGAATGAATGTACTTTCGTTTTTATTGAGAATTTTTACCTCATCATCTATTTCAACTTTAGCTTTACCACTTACAATTATCCAATGCTCTGATCTTTGTTTATGCATCTGAAGAGAAATACTTGCTTTGGGCTTTATTTCTAATCTTTTCACCTGCCAAGTAAGGCCCTCTTCAATGCTCGTAAAGTTTCCCCAAGGACGATAAATTTTTTTATTATCTTCTGCTTCTCTAAAGTTATTTTTTTTCAATTTTTTTAAAATCTGTTTCACCTTTTGAGTTGAATCTTTTTTGGAGACTAAAACGGCATCATTTGTTTCTACTATCACAAGATCCGTAATATTTATGCCAACAATTAGTCTATCTTCGCTTCTTAAATAACAATTCTCGGAATCTTCAACAATTACTTTGCCTTTTAGAGCATTACCCTTATCGTCTTTTTTAGAGTTTTTCCATACCGATTTCCAACTCCCAATATCATCCCATCCTGCCTTCAAAGTTAGAACAGACCCGAGGGTTGTTTTTTCCATTACAGCAATATCAATAGGCTGATTTGGACATTCTTCAAAAGCTTCTTGATTTACTCTAAAAAAATCGAAATCTCTTGTACCATTTTTTAGTGAATTTCTACAAATTCTAAGAATTTCTGGTTCGAATTTCTCTAATTCTTTAAGAAATACAGAGGCTCTAAATAAAAATATTCCACTATTCCAAAGATATCGCTTATCTCTTACAAATTTTTCAGCCAATTCTAAATCAGGTTTTTCAACAAATTTTTCTATTTTGCTGGCGGGGTTTTCTTCAGATAATTCTTGACATGATTTTATGTAACCAAATCCTGTTTCAGGCTCATAAGGAACAATACCAAATGTAACTAATCTTCCATTATCGGAATGCTTTAAACCATCTTTAATAACTTTTCTGAAAGCCTCTTCATCGTCAATTTTATGATCTGAAGAAAGGACGAGCAACGTTGGGTCTGTATTCCCATCGGTAGCTCTTAAAGCAGCAAGAGTGATCGCAGGTGCAGTATTCTTTCCAAAAGGTTCAAGTAAGATTGAATGCGGTTTGATATCGATTTCTCTCATTTGTTCCGCTACAAGAAATCTCTGAGATTGATTGGAAATAATTATTGGATTTCTTAGTTTATTAAGTCCTCTTAATCTTAAATATGTATTTTGTAAAAGTGAGAAGTTGTTTTTTTCTGAAAGGCTTATGTATTGTTTAGGATAATTTTCTCGTGATAATGGCCAAAGTCTTGTGCCACTTCCACCTGAGAGTATAACGGGTATTAAATCTTCATTTGATATTAAATCTTCATTTGAAATTTTCAAAATATTAAATTTAAAACTATTTTTATTATCTTTTCTTTTTAACTAAAAATATTGAATTTGTAAATAAAGAAAATTTTAGGCAAAGTATTTAAATTTTTAAAATTATTTATTTATACCTTTTCAAGTATATATTGGGCTAATTTAATATTAGAAGATGTATTACTAGAATTAGTGCCTAAGAAATTATCAGAGATACAGAAAAAAGAAATGATCAATTCTTTTCGTAATGGTATGACTATTGATCAATTATCTGACAAGTATAAAATTACAAAAATTACTATTACTAGAAATTTAAAAAAAGAGATTGATGAAAAAGATTTTAAAAGGATAGTAGAGAAAAATAGAAATTATAAAGTTGAATCTATATATGATGCCAATAAGAATAAAAATGATATAAATACCCCTCAAGTAAGTAATGATGAAATACCTAATGAATTAAATTCATTTAATGAATCACAATTTATTGAAATAACCCCCTTAGATTTTGAAATTGATAGTGAGTCTCAGAAGGATTTATCATCCGTATCTATAAGAAAAGTCGAGCTTCCAAATATTGTATATATGGTTGTAAACAATAAAATTGAATTAGAGACTAAGCATTTAAAAGATTATCCTGAGTGGCGATTTCTTTCTCAATCTGATTTAAATAGAAAAACTATAGAAATTTTTTTTGAGGCTAAAGAAGCCAAAAGATTTTGTAATAAGGAACAAAAAGTAATAAAAGTCCCAAATACAAAAGTTTTTAGTATCGTTGCACCTATACTCATATCTAGAGGAATTTCTAGGATAGTTTGTCCTGATAAGTTAATAGCACTTTGAATTTATTCTTTATTAAATTCAAAGAATGATATAAGACTTCCAGTAATAGAACCTGCAATAAAACTCGAACCTATAATGAAACTAATTGGTAAATTTACAGTTTCCTCATTAATAAAATTCATCTTACTTTTATTTTCACTATTTTGAATACCAATAATTAACAAGATAAATAGACTTGAATTGAAAATTATCGACAAGACAAATTTTTTAAAGATTAAAGTCATATCTATATTATAAATATTTTGGATATTTAATACAAACTATAAATTTCACTTTTGGTGAGGTTATTCTTTTTAGCGATATATTTTGAAGCTGCTGAAAGAGTTAATCCAGCATTAATTAACTCCTTTAGTTCACTTCTTATTTGAAATTCATCAAAATTTAATTTTTGTTTTTTGTTAATACCCTTTATGACAACCGTTATTTCACCAATTACTTCCTTTTCTCCAAAAAAATTTATCACCATATCTACATTATTCCCTATCTGCTCTTCATATTTTTTTGTTAATTCTCTAAATACTTGGATTTCTCTTTCGCCACCGCAATAATCTTTTAATTCATTTAATAGTTTTTTAAGTCTATGGGGAGATTCAAATAAGACAGTAGTTTTTTCTTGTTTGGTAATTTCTAGAAGAACTTGCTCTCTATTCTTCTTTTTTTTTGGGAGAAAACCATTGAAAACAAAACTTGAGGAAGGCATACCGCTTGCTACTAGTGCAGTTATTAGAGCACAAGCCCCTGGAATACAAATTACATCAAATTTATTTAATCTTGCGCTTTTTACAAGCTCTTCCCCTGGGTCACAAATTCCCGGCATGCCTGCATCGCTAACAAGTGCAATGGATTTTCCAATTTTAAGATCATTAATAATTCCCGAAATTTTTTCAAAGCCATTATTTTTATTAAAACTTATTAATTTATTTTTAATTTCAAATTTATTCATGAGTTTCTTTGTCTGTCTTGTGTCTTCACAAGCAATTAAAGAAACATTTTTTAGAATATTTAGTGCTCTTGCAGAAATATCATTGAAATTCCCTATTGGTGTTCCCACTATATATAAAACACTTTTTTCGGGTTCATCACCTCTATGGGATAATGAAAGATTAATATTCATAATTCTAGTGAAAATTCCATTAGGGCTAGATATCCATAATCTTATCGATGATTTGAGGAATTTCAGCTGGGAAGCATCTAAAATCATGCTTTATTACGCTAAAGAAATAAAGAATTTTGAAGAAAAGAAAAATATTATAAAAACAAAAAGTAATGAGGATCCAGTTACATTAGCTGATTTAAAAGTAAATGAGTTAATAATTCAAAGAATTAATCAAAAATATCCAAATTTTGATTGGGGTATTTTGAGTGAAGAGAATGTTAAGTTGAGCCCTGAAAATCACATATCTAATTCTTGCCCAGAATGGTTATGGGTAATTGATCCTCTTGATGGTACAAAAGATTTTATTCAAGGTACTGAAAACTATGCAATGCATTTAGCTCTAAATTATAAAAAAAGACCATTGATTGGAGTTGTACTTATTCCAGAAAAAGACGAATTATGGATTACTGATGGAAAAAAACTTTGGTGTGAGAAAAGTGATGGATCTCAGAAAATAATTAATATTTCCAAAAACAAAAAATTATGCCAAATGACTCTAGTTTCCAGCAAAAATCATAGAAATCAATCTCTAGAAAAATTAATTGAAAGAATTGATTTTAAGAAAAGGATTACTATGGGAAGTATTGGATGCAAAATAGCTTCGATTCTTAGAGGTGAAAGTGATATTTATATAACCCTAAGCATTCCAGGGAAAGGTTGTCCTAAGGATTGGGACTTTGCAGCACCAGAAGCAATTTTAAGAGCTGCGGGAGGTGCAATAACAAACTTAAATAATGAAAAGCTTATTTATTGCAAAAAAAACTTTGAACAAGGGGATATAATCATTGCCTCAAATAATTCTAAGACTCATGAAAGTAAATGTAAGGAGATTAAGGAGATTATTATGAAATTTGATTTATTCCCAATTTCTTCTTAATTAAGAGGAGCCACAGGGGTTGGTGTTGGTTCTGGATACGACATGCCCCCATTTTGAGCAACGCCCCTAAGAGTAAGATTTATCCTACCTCTGCTATCAATTTCACGAACCCTAACAGCAACCTCATCTCCTTGCCTTACAACATCTTCTACTCTTTCAACTCTTGCTTCTGACAATTGTGAAATGTGAACCATCCCTTCTTTACCTGGAAGTATTTCAACAAAGGCGCCTATGGGTATAATCCTGGTTACTACACCAGAGAAGATTTCACCTTCATGCACTTTTCTAGTTAATCCCTCTATGATTTTTTGAGCTTCTTCCGCTGCGGCTCCATCATGGGAGGCAATAGTCACAATACCACCATCTTCAATATCAATTTTTGTATTAGTTCTCTCTGTGATGCCTTTAATAGTCCTGCCTCCAGGTCCAATTACGGTTCCTATAAGTTCTGGGTCAATTCTAAAACTTAAGAGCCTCGGTGCATGTGGGGACAATGATTCTTGAGGCTTATCAATTGCATCTTGCATTTTTTCTAAAATATGTATCCTCGCAGGACGAGCTTTTTTAATTGCATCAGAAATAATAGACACTGTTAATCCAGTGATTTTCATATCCATTTGTAATGCAGTTATTCCCTTATCAGTGCCAGCAACTTTGAAATCCATATCTCCAAGAAAATCCTCTATACCCTGAATGTCTGTAAGAATTCTTACTTCTTTACCTTCTTTTATAAGACCCATGGCAGTTCCACTAACAGGTGCTTTAAGTGGTACACCAGCATCTAAAAGTGAGAGAGTACTTCCACATACAGACCCCATTGAAGTTGATCCATTAGAACTTAAGACTTCACTTACCACTCTAAGTACATAAGGGAATGTCTCCTTCCCAGGGAGTACAGGGATTATGGCTCTTTCTGCTAATGCTCCATGACCAATTTCTCTTCTCCCCGGGGTCCTCATTGGTCTTGTTTCTCCAACTGAATATGGTGGAAAATTATAGTGATGCAGATATGTTTTCTCTGTACTTGGATTTAAATCATCCATTTCTTGGGCATCACTCGGAGTACCGAGAGTAGTTGTGGATAAAACTTGAGTTAACCCCCTTTGAAATAATGCAGATCCATGAACTCTCTTAGGAAGAATTCCAGCTGATGCAGTAATTCGTCTAACCTCATCAAGCTCTCTACCATCAACCCTTTTTCCATCATTAATGATTTGCGACCTCATTAATTTTTTAGTAAGTTTTTTAAAGTCTGAATGAATTAATTTTTCGTTTTCCGAGGTTAGGACTTTTACTTGATTGTCATCTTTTAAAGAGTCGATTTTTTCTTGAGCATCAATCTTTATTTTTTCCAGTTCAAGATCCCTTTCATCTTTTGACAGATCAAATTTCTTCAAAACCAGCTCTATTGATTTTGTACAATTTTTTTCTAAAAAGGTTGGTAATGTTTTATCCTCTTCAGGTTCTGATGGCTTAATCTGCTTTATTCCTAAATCTTTAAGTAAATCTTCTTGAGACTTGATTAGTTCAGTAACTGCTTCATAACCAAAATCAATCGCTTCTATTGTATCTTGCTCAGATAGTTGGTTAGCTCCTGCCTCGATCATTACAATACCATCGGGTGAACCAGCTACAACTATATCTAGATCCCCTTTCTCTATTTCTCTATAGCTAGGATTTAAAATGAAATCATCACCTATAAGTCCTACTCTAACTGCAGCCATTGGACCATAGAAAGGTATTTCTCCAATAAGAGTTGCTATTGATGCTCCAGTAACAGCTAATACGTCAGCAGGTACCCTTTCATCAAGAGAAAGGCAAGATGCAACAATTTGGATTTCATCTCTCATCCATGAGGGGAACAGAGGCCTCATTGGTCTATCAATTAATCTTGAGATTAGAGTGGCCCTTTCCGGAGGACGACCTTCTCTTCTCATGAAACCACCTGGAATTCTTCCCGCAGCATAAAGTTTTTCCTCGTAATCACATATTAGAGGTAGGAAGTCACCGACTTCCTTTTTAGCAGTTTTTGTCGCTGTAACTAATAAAGATGTGTCTCCACATTCAATCATTACTGATCCATTTGCTTGAGGAGCATATAGTCCTGTAGTTAGTCGTATCTCTCGTCCGTCAAACGTGATCGACTTATTTTGTCCTTCCACTTTTTTAAATTATAAATCTATACATAATTTATTCTTACATTTTATAGGGACATATTGAGTCAATTATTTATATAAGCTGTAAAATTTATAAAAATTGTTCTATAAATAAGCTTTATTCAAAACAAACTTAATCCAAATAAATTGTCACTTTCCCAGAAAAATACAATATTTAAAAAACTTTTACTACCAACTTGATTTAACTACTCCAGGAAGTTCTCCATTATGAGCTCTTTGTCTCAACTGGTTCCTGCATAGACCAAAATCTCTATAAACACCTCTTGGTTTTCCAGTAGCCCAACATCTATTCCTAACTCTGTTAGGTGCAGAGTTTCTTGGGAGACCTTGAATCTTTCTATGTATTTCTAATCTTTCCATTGGATCTTTGGCGGCATTAAATTCATCTAATAATGATTTCCTCTTGGCAGCATATTTCTTCACAAGCTTCTTGCGTTTAACCTCTCTCGCAATCATGGACTTTTTAGCCATCTAAGAAAATTTTAAAAACTATTACATATCTTAACAGCTTGCCTAACAATTTTTGAAATTAATTTATTGATTTAACAATCTTTGCACGATTAGAAGTTGACTTGTATCCCTAATAATAAGAAGGACACTTAGTCCAACTAAAAGAAAAAAACTTGATTGAGTAACAGCCATTTGTACTTTAACGGGCACAGGTTTCCCCCTAAATCCCTCAATTAAAGTGAAAACAAGTTGTCCCCCATCAAGTAGCGGTAATGGTAATGAATTGAGAACTGCTAAATTAATAGAGATTAAAGCCGCAAATAATAATATTCCTGTACCTCCTTGTTCTGAAAGTTGAGCACCAATTTCAACAATTTTTACTGGCCCACTTAATTGTTGTGCTGTTGAGGAGAAATTTGTTATTAAACCTTTATAGCCTTGAATTGTTTTTACTAAAAGAGATGAAAACTCATTATTAGTGTATTTAAAAAGTTCGTAAATGTTTTTTGTTTTTTTAGTTTCTTTCCTTATATTCGGTTGCAATTGAGCACCTATTGTTCCTTTCCCATCAATATTTTTTGGTACCAAAGTTAAATCTTTGAAAGTCCCATCCCTTTCAATTCTTATTGAAATTGGTTCTTCTGATGAATTTTGAATCTCTTTAACTAAAGTGGAAACGGCTTGATCCCCAACTCCTAAAGTACTGGTTTCGATTTCTAATATTTTATCCCCAGGTTCTAAACCAGCAAGAGAGGCAGCCTTCTCAGGTTGAGTAGCCAAAACTAAAATGCCTGGTTCTGGATCAAATGGAATACCGACAGTAGTTACATTTATAATCAAGATTGAGTAAGCAAGTATCAAGTTTGCAAATACTCCAGCGGAAATTACAATAACCCTTTGAATTATTGGCCTATTTTTTAAAAGATTTGGATCTTTAGGATCAATATTATTTAGTTCTTCATCAGGGAAAGATACAAAGCCTCCAAGAGGAAAAGCTCTGAATGAAAAAGTAATATCTCTAAATTTTTTTTGAATAATTGAGGGCCCAAAGCCAATAGAAAATCCATCAACATAAATACCTTGTAAAATGGCCGCAAAAAAATGCCCCATCTCATGAAAAAATATGAGGAATCCAAGTACTGTTATTGAGGTTAAAACATTCATCTTTTTATATTAAGCAGTTTTTAAAAAATTTGATCCAAAATATGGAACTAGAGCATCTGGAATCTTAACGCTACCATCTGTTTGTTGGCCATTCTCAAGAATCGCTGCCATTGTTCTTCCAATAGCAAGACCACTGCCATTTAAGGTATGTAAATATGTATTTTTTTTGTCAATTTTTGATCTTATTGATGATCTACGTGCTTGAAAGTCAAGGCAATTACTGCAACTTGAAATTTCTCTATAACATTTACTACTAGGAAGCCAAACTTCAAGATCAAAAGTTCTACTAGAAGAAAAGCCTAAGTCTCCAGTACAAATATCTACTAATCTGTAGGGTAAATTGAGCGTTTTTAAAATGCTTTCTGCATCAGAAGTAATCTTTTTATGAGCCTCTATAGATTTACTTGGATCACAAAGCCAATAGAGTTCAACCTTATTAAATTGATGAAGTCTTATTAAGCCTTTAGTATCTCTTCCATAACTGCCAGCTTCTCTCCTAAAGCATGGACTGTATGCAACATACTTAATAGGTAACTGCTTGGGATCAATAAGCTCGTTTCTATGAAAAGCAGTCAGTGGAACTTCAGCTGTTGGAGAAAGCCATAAATCGTCATTTGAGCACTTAAAACTTTCATTTGAAAATTTAGGTAATTGACCAGATCCGGTAAGACTTTCTGTATTTACTAAAGCTGGCGGCATTAACTCCAAGTAACCATTTTTAGTATGCATATCGAGCATAAAATTGATTAATGCTCTCTCTAATCTGGCACCATTGCCTATAAGAGTGATAAAACGACTTTTTGATATTTTAGTTGATTTTACAGAGTCAAAAATATTAAGATTTTCTCCTATTTCCCAGTGTGATTTCATATTCTCTTTTATTAGAGGATCCCCCCAAGTTTTTAGTTGTAAATTATCACTTTCATCTTTCCCTATAGGCGCGTCTTTGCTAGGAAAATTTGGCAAATTATAAATCTCATCATCTACTTCTTTGTCTATTATTCTTTGTTTCTCTTCGAGTTCAGAAATTTTAATTCTATATTCGTTTCCCTTTTTCTTTAAATCATTTAATTCTTGTGAATTATTATTTTGGGATTTTCCAATAACTTGACCAATTGATTTGCTTAATTTTTTACTCTCAGATTGGAGACTGGATATTTCTATGTCAATTTCTTTTTTCTTTAAAGTTAATTCGTGTATATGAGATATCTTGTAAACTTTTCCTCTTAAGGATAAATTTTTTTCAACAAATGTTGGGTTTTCTCTTATTAATTTTTGATCTAACACTCTTTTTTTTTATTACATTAATTAAGATAGTTAATCTCAATTCATTATTTGGGTTTTTTGATTAAAAATTAACTAAATTAATGATTCCTGACTTATGGAATTTTTATAAAATTAAAATTTTTTCACGATGCAGAGCGGGCCCGCCCTGTGGATGACCATTCTTTTAGGAAATCAATTTGCTCTTTAGCAGTTCTTGATAAAGGAACTAATTCAGAAACTGCCTTTATTAAATCTTTTTCCATAAGCTCTCTATTTTCAGAGAATGAAATATGCATCCCCTCTATTACTGCTTGTTCAAGTTCTGCCCCTGAGAATCCATCTGTTCTATCGACGATAGTAGATAGAGGAAAACTGTAACTTGGTCTTCTTTTTTTTAGGTGCAAATCCAGAATACTGGATCTTTCTTCGGAATTTGGCAAATCAAGAAAAAATATCTCATCAAACCTACCTTTTCTTAATAATTCAGCAGGAAGTTTATCTATAGCATTAGCGGTAGCAATGACAAATACGGCGGATTCTTTTTCAGCCATCCAAGTTAGCAAACTCGCCAAAACCCTCTGACTTGTCCCTCCATCACTTCTAGCATCGCCACCAAAGCCCTTGTCTATTTCATCGATCCACAAGATACACGGAGACATTGCCTCAGCTCTTGAAATTGTTTCTCTAGTTCTTGCTTCGCTTGAACCAACGAGGCTAGAAAACAGTCTCCCAACATCCAACCTGAGTAGTGGCATTGACCAACTATTAGAAATTGATTTTGCGGTAAGAGATTTCCCTGTTCCTTGCGCTCCAACGAGTAAGACGCCCTTAGGAATAGGTAATCCATAATCTCTAGCTTCTTTAGAAAAGGCTCTGTATCTTTGATTAAGCCAAACTTTTAAAACATTTAAACCACCAATATCATCTTGACTTGATTTAGCCTCGAAAAATTCTAAAATTTCACTTCTTGCGATCACTTGTTTTTTCTCTTCAAGAATATCTTTAATATCCTCTTTACTTATTTTTCCTCTTTGAGCAAGGGCCTTTGCAGTGACTTGCTTTACTTTTATTTCGGTAAGTCCACTTGAGGCTATAGAAAGTTCATTTAAGTCTTGTTCCTCAAGATTTGAATTGGTATTAATAGCAATTTTTTTTATTAGATTTTTCAATTCATTTTGATTAGGCAAAGGTAGATTTACAATTGCCATTAATTCATCCAGTTCTTCTGATGATGGAAATAAATGAGAACTAATAATTAAATTATGGCTAGTTTTCTTTAGTGCTGAAGATAGTTCTTTAATAGTTCTATTGATAGATGGATCATCATAAAATTTGTGGAAATCTTTTAATAATAAAACTATAGAGACTTCAGAACTTTGTTCTTTAATCCAGTTCAGCACTCCTAACGGATTATTAGAAAATTTACCTTCTTCATTTATTAATCCTTTTATGCCGCTTACACAATCCCAGCGAACGAATCTTTTTATATTTAATTTTTCACAAGAGAAGTTAACCAGTTTTTCTAATCTTTCCTCTTCTTTAGTCCTAATCCAAATTATTGAGGTTCTTGATTTTATGAGTAATTCTAAATTTCCACACCAGGGATTCATTATATAAGATTCAGACTATTTTTTACTATTAGGTTCAAAAGGTAATCTTTTATCTGAGATATTTGTAGCAGGAGTTGTTATTACTGCATCTTTGGCCAATAATTGTTGATCCAAAATTTTTTGTAGATTCTCAGGAAGAGCTTCTTTATTAAGAAGGAAAGTCTGAAATGCCTGAAATATATTAGCAACAACCATATATAGTAAAACTCCTGCTGGTAGTGGGAAAAACAGAAACATTCCAGTAATCATTACAGGTGTAATTTTGTTCGCTGTTGATTGCTGTGGATTGGCAGGCATCCCTTGACTAGATAGAACTTGAGAAAGAAGTAGGGTTAATCCAAAGGCACCAACTAGTGCTGCAATATCCCAATTAATTGCCCCATCTACATAAAACCCAACTTGACCAAGAGCTTTAATAAAAAGAAAACCACTTTTAGCAGCTAGACCTGGGATTTTTGCCTCGATTGTTGCATCCCCTGGTTTAATTGCTGTTACTGTACCGTCTTGAGAAACTTTAAGATTTTCGGAACCTTTAGAAACGGACCAAGTGGGGAGAAATTTTGATCCATTATCATATTTGGATAAAACTTCCGAATAGCTATTGCCGTTTGTTGTTTGTAAATTTATTTTTACAGATTCTTCTGTTCCTAATTTTGTTCCACTGGGGATTGAGGCTACTACAGGAAAATGAGATTTTTCTGTAATGAATATAGAGTGTCTTGGAGATTTGTAAGGTTTTGGATCAATAGCTGCTACTTGATCCTGTGGAACTACCTTGAGATTTATGTTGTATGGGACATCAGCGAATGGTGATCCTCTTAAAGTTGCAAATAATGCGAACAAAACGGGCATTTGTACAATTAAAGGAAGGCAACCTGCTAAGGGACTTCCAAACTCATTCATTAATTTTCCAAGTTCTTCTTGCTGTTTCTTGGGATCACCTGAAAACTTAGATTTTATTTCTGCTTGTCTTTTTTGCATTACTGGTTGGGCAATCTTCATCCTCCTTGCGCTTCTAATGGAGCCAGCGCTTAGAGGGAAAAGTGCAATTCTAATTACGACTGTTAATGCAACAATCGCTAAACCATAACTAGGAACTAAACCGTAGAAAAAATCTAGAATCGGGATAAGTAATTTTTCAGAAATGAACCCTATCACGATATTAAAAAGAGTGTAATTTTATTAGACATTTTATTTTACAGGAAAATAAGGTTTTTGTAATTAATTTATTTAGGATTTAGTAGCAAATCCTTCTACTTCTTTGAGATTTGGGATTTGTGATCTTTTGTTTATATTTTCTTCGATAAATTTTTGCTTTTCTCTAAATAGGGGTAACGATTTCATTTCAACCTTTGATCCATCATTTAGGATGAGAACCATATCACCGTATGATCCGAATCCCCTAGGAATAGATCTAATTTCTTCAATATTACTTAATGAGACTTGTGTTTTGTTTTTACCAAACCAACCTCCATCTATTGAAATTCTCTTGTTTGTAATTTTATATCTCAACCACAATGCTCTAACTATTGCGGCAAAAGTAAATGGTAATCCAAGAATAGTTATACCTGCAAGAAGATTTATAATTAAATCACTTTTTGCGGGCCCACCTTCATAAAAGATTTCTTCATTCATGTTAATCATTTGATTAGACGAGATTTGAACATTAAGTTTTGAAATTCCTCCAAAAGTTTACTTTTATCATTGCAGAAATCCCCAAATTTAAGGTTAACAAGTAACCAATATGGTTTGTGGTTATTAATTTTTTGAATGTTTGTTAATAACCACTCTTGCAGGATTCTTCTTAATTTATTTCTTTCTACAGCTTTTTTTGAAACTTTCTTACTAATAGCAATTGCAATCCTAAATTTATTTGAGGTATTTTTGAGTTTATGGGTTAAGAGAACACCTGGATTAGATCTTGCAACTTTAAATGTCATTAATTTTCCATGATATGTTATGGAATTTTTATGAATGTAATTAAAGGTCCTATGACCTTTTAAACGCATATCCTTAGGTAAGGCCATATAAAATTGAAGTTATACAGCTATTCTCTCTCTACCTTTTTGTCTTCTGCTTTTAATAACTCTTCTGCCTGTATGGGAACGCATTCTTACTCTAAAACCAGATACACGTTTTCTTTTCCTTGAAGTTCCGCCAAAAGTTCTTTTAGTCATTTGTTTAATTGTCCTTATTTAATTTATCATTTAATCGATCACTATAGTCCAGCTTCCTAAATAACTTGTAAATGATTTTCCTTTAGGTTGCCCAAATGAATGAAATTGATATAAACCTGAATTTTTTGGATTAAAGATTTTAAAGACTATTGCATAACTGTCTTTGTTAGAAGGAATTGGGCTGTAGGGGTAAATATCCAGTGAACGTAAGCCTGATTCATCAGTCTTGATTTCTAAATCAGCTGGGATGTCTTCTAAACATTTAGTTCTACCATCAAACCCACCTATTTTTACTTTGCAAAAACTAATTTTTTCGTCATTTAGAGTGGATTTAAAGGTCTTTGGAATTGCTAGATTAATTTTTAAGAGATCAGTTTTTCTATCAGATGGCCTGAAGAAAAAATAAATTGTATTTCTATATCTTTTTCTATTTTCTTTTTGAAACCACTTTAATCTTCTAAAATTAGAGTCTTGATCCCACTGAAATTCAAATCCTGCTTTAGCCTCTTGGATGTAATTAAAAAAAGGAGTAGAAACAAAAATTGTGGGGATAAGAAAAAATCTTAAAATTTTAAGATTTAAATTAAGTTTCTTTGCGATTTTAAACATTAAGCGAATGGAATTAAAAGGTTTAGTTCGTGCTATTCAAATTTAAAGCAGAAAAATCATTTATCTAAGGTTAACATCTATCTGTCCTTAATTTTGCAGCGCCTCTTAAATAAGGGTGCTTTATTGCATAGTTGGGTGGCAATAAAACTTGAGCCATTATTCTTATACAAAAATCAACATCATTAGATACGTGCATTTGTTGGCAGTCTATGAAGGCTACTGAATCAAGTCCATTAAATTTCCTTGCAATGGAAGCTGGAAAACATGCATTTAAATCTTTTGTCGCTGTGAATGTAATGGATAGTATGTTCGTCCTAATCAAATCGTTGCGTGAAATTAATTCATTAATTAATTCCACTACGGCAACTTCTATTTCCTTAACAGAATTCCCAGATGCTGTGGTGGCTCCACGAATAAATGTAATTTTATAATCATCTTTCATTTTTTCAGACATATAGATTTAGGGCTTGTATAACCAAAGTACTTTATTGGATGAATCAAACTCAAAAAAGATATTATTGATAATTTTCTCAATCATTTTACTTCCAGGAATTAGTCCAAGTATTTTTTTCTTTTTCTTACCAAATGTTAGGGGTTGAATTTTAGGGTCAATATTAACCATCTCTGCAGCTAGTTCCCTTGCAAAAAATTCATCTCCAACCTCATCAACTAGTCCTAGTTCTTTAGCTTGAGTACCAGTAAAAATTCTCCCATCGGCAAATTTCCTTACTTCTTCAACAGGTAAATTTCTTCCATCAGCAACAGCTTCAGTAAATTGTTTGTAGCTTTCATCAATTAAGCCTTGTAGCAAACTCCTCCCTTCCTCACTTAAAGGCTTATCAGGAGAAAGTATATCTTTAAACACACCGCTTTTAACGGTTTCAAATTTAATACCAACTTTATCTAATAATTCAGATAAATTATTTCCTCTTATAATCACACCAATAGAACCTGTAATTGTTCCTGGATTCGCAACTATTTTGTCAGATGCAACACCAATGTAAACACCTCCAGATGCCGAGATATTACCAAAGCTAGCAATGACTTTACATCCTTTATCTTTTAGTCTTTTAATAGCAGAATATATTTCTTGGCTATCCCCGACAGTACCACCTGGCGAATCAATTCTCACGATTAAAGCAGGAAATTCTCTATCCTCAATTTGTTTAAGAGCTTTAAGGACAGAAACTCTTGTTGAACTTGTAATAGGCTCATCTATAACTATACGAGCCATTCTTTTTTTTGACTTTCGTCTAAAAGGCCAAATCATTCTTTTAAGGTAAAAACATAAAACTACTTTAAAAAGATTATCAGCAGAACTAATGAATTCAATCCTAAATTGGTTTTTAATGATTCTCCCTTTTGCGCTTTGGGGTACTTCAATGGCTGCTATGACTCCCTTAGTAGCTAATGCTGGCCCGGAGTTTGTGGCTTCTTTAAGATTACTTCCTGCAGGGATTCTTGTTCTAATTACAACATATTTGTTAAAAAGAGATTTAAAAATTTATAGATGTGATTTGAAGTGGTTTTTTGTATTTACAATTGTCGATGCTACTTTTTTTCAGTTTTTTTTAACTTATGGTATCCAAAAGACTGGAGCAGGTTTAGGTTCTGTCTTAATTGATTCTCAACCTCTTTTGGTAGCTATTTTAGCAAGAGCAATTTTTGGAAATTTAATTAATCCAATAGGTTGGTTAGGACTACTTTTCGGATTAGGAGGAATAGTATTTTTAGGAGTACCTCAAGAATTTTTAGGTAATTGGTGGTTGATGTCTGATAAGTCTATAAATGATGTTGCTTTTAACTTTGGAGAGCTCTGGATGCTTGCAGCTTCTTTAGCTATGGCATTAGGAACAATTTTAATTAGATTCACTTGTACTAAAAGTGATCCAGTTGCAGTTACGGGTTGGCATATGGTTTTAGGAGGTTTGCCCTTAATTATTAGGCACTGCTTACAATCAAGTTTCAAAATAATTCCGGATTGGTCCCTATTTGATTGGGGACTTATGTCATTTGCAAGTATTTTTGGAGGAGCAATAGCGTACGGATTGTTTTTCTATTTTGCTAATAATAAAGAAATAACAGGATTTAGTACTCTTGCATTTTTAACTCCTGTATTTGCTCTTCTTAGTGGAGGTGTTTGGTTAGATGAAAGGCTCACTATTGTTCAGTGGATTGGAGTAGTGTTTGTTCTAATCTCGGTATTTCTTGTTAGCCGGCGAAAGAGTTTATGGGAAAATAAGTTCTCTGACACTACTATTTAATTAGTGTCTTTTTGTAAAAAGTCTAATAATGAGAATAGTTTTGATTAGTACTCCAATAGGATTCTTGGGTAGTGGTAAAGGTGGTGGAGTTGAATTAACTTTAAATTCTTTAGTTTCAGGTTTAATTTCTTTAGGTCATTCTGTTGAGGTTGTAGCTCCAAAAGATTCAAAGTTACATGAAAGTAATGTAACTGCGAAATTACATTTTGTGGAAGGTGAAGATCAAATTAGTTGGCAACATCAAGATTTCAATTCTCACGTGAGTATTCCAGACAATTCACTATTAGCGGGAATGCTTGAAAAGGGAATAGATATCGCTAAACACGCAGATGTATTGTTGAACTTGTCCTATGATTGGTTGCCTATCTGGATGACTCTAAATTTAGAAATACCCATTGCTCATATTATTAGTATGGGTTCTGAAAGTTCAGTAATCAGTAATTTAATCTCTAAGGTATATGCTAAATATCCAAATAATTTTGCTTTTCATTCGAAAATTCAGGCTAATGATTATCCATTCATAAAAAAACCAATAATTATTGGGAATGGCTTTAATCTAGATAATTATATTTTTCAAGATTCAGTTGAGGGACCCTTGGCATGGGTTGGAAGAGTGGCTCCAGAGAAAGGTTTGGAGGATGCAGTTTATGTGGCAGATCAACTTGGGGAAAAATTAAAAGTTTGGGGATTTATAGAAGATGAGATGTATGCCTCAAAGATAGAAAAATCATTCCCTCAAGGAGCTATAGATTGGATGGGGTTTTTATCAACCGATGAATTACAAAAAGAACTTGGTAAATGTAGAGGGTTGCTAAATACTCCGAAGTGGAATGAGGCATATGGGAATGTAATTGTTGAAGCTTTAGCCTGTGGGGTGCCTGTTATAGCTTATAAAAGGGGAGGACCTAGTGAAATTATTCAGCATGGCCAAACAGGTTATCTTGCTGATCCTGACGATAAAAAAAATATGCTTTATTATGTTGAGATTATTGAAAAAATAAAACGTCAGAAATGTAGAGAATGGGTAGAAAAAAATGCCTCCTCAGATATATTTGCTAACAAAGTTGTTAACTGGCTTAATAAGGTAATGCATGAATATAAATAATATTAAATGAATCTCCTTAACTCAAAAAAAAGGCTTATAACCTTAATGATAGTTTTAGTTTGTGGGATCATTATATTTATTTTAGGTTTAGGTATTACAGGACTTGTGGATGAAACTCCCCCTTTATTTGCCGCTACAGCAAGGGCGATGAGTGAATCTGGTGACTGGATAACTCCAAAGGTCAATGGAATGTTCCGTTTTGATAAGCCTCCATTAACGTATTGGCTAATGGGTTTTTTTTACTCATTGCCGAAAAATGAGATCTGGGATAGTTACGGGACACTCTCAGCAAGACTTCCTTCAGCTTTGGGATCATTATTTTTAATGTTGATAATTGGAGATACTTTGTTTTGCTGGCCACAGAAGAGTGATAGGCAATTCCTCACCCCAATAGTTGCATCATTGGGTTTTGCTTTGTCTCCTTTAATAATTATCTGGAGTAGAACTGCTGTGAGTGATGCCCTTTTAACTGGAACCCTGGGGATAAGCCTGCTTTTGTTTTGGAGAAGAATGGCAAGTGAAAATAATGGCCAATGTATTTCAGCGTGGGTATTTTTAGGTTTTGCAATTTTAACTAAAGGACCTGTTGCATTTGTTTTGGCATTATTGACTATTACATCTTTCTTGTTTAGTCAGAAGAATTGGAAAACTTTGCTATGTAAGATAAATCCTAAGAAAGGTTTTTTAATAACAATACTCATAAGCGTTCCATGGTACATATTAGAACTCATAAAAGAGGGAAAGCCTTTTTGGGATAATTTTTTTGGTTACCATAATTTTCAAAGATATACCTCAGTTGTAAATAATCATGCCGAACCATTCTGGTTTTTTCTTTACATAATGATATTAGCTTCATTACCATTTACCCCTTTTTTGTATCACGGGATATTCAAAGCCTTTGAGGATTTCTTGAAAAGTTCAATACAAAGTTGCAATGTCACTGATACCCTTTTTACCTATTCTCTATGTTGGTTAACATCAGTTTTTATTTTCTTTAGCCTTTCTGCCACAAAACTACCAAGCTATTGGTTGCCAGCTACTCCAGCAGCGGCAATTTTAATTAGTAATAGCTTTATAAACTTAAAAAATTCAAGTAAAAGTTATCTATATTTATGGATTTTTAATATTTTAATTTTGTTCGGTGTTTCGATGGCATTCTTTTTCTCAAATAATTGGTTAAGTTCAATAAATGATCCTGAAATGCCTAATCTTGCATCTGAACTAATAAGCTCTGGGATAATTTTTAAAGCCAAATTATTCTTCTCTTCATTTACACTGCTCGCAATAATTTTATTTTCTTTAAAATCCAGAAATATTCTTGTTTATCTTCAAATTTTACTTTTAATTGCCCAATCCTTTTTGATGTCACCAATTAGAAAATTAGCAGATACTTCTAGGCAATTACCTTTGAGAAATATCTCAAAATTAATTTCAGATATTCGCGAGGGGAGGGAAACTTTAGCAATGATTGGTATAAGAAAGCCTTCATTGCATTTTTATTCTAGGCAAATAGTTTTTTATGAACCAAGCACTGAAGAGGGATTAATTAATCTGTCAGAAAGGCTAAATACTGATAGACGAGAAAATTATGAGGATCAACCCGATTATGAATACAAATCTCTATTGGTCGTCATAGATGAATACTCTTCCCGCCGACAGCAATGGTCAAAAATTAATCATCAAAAATTGGGTGAATTTGGGATTTATAAATTATGGCGAATTCAAAAAAGTGATTTAAATAATTATTCGAAATTTTTAGTGAATAGTGGTTATAAATCCGACTGGAAAAATAGAAAAGTTGAAAAATTTTAACAAAGTCTTTTTTTAAGAAGAGCTTTTTTTAGATCATCAAGGCTGCACTTACTGGGGATATCTATATTATTCAAATCTTCCATTAACTCTAGATCGACAACAGAATCTTCGGCTAAAAAACTAAAAACTTCATTAATGCTTATTCCCATATCTTGAGCCATTTCAGAGATAAGCCGTAGAGTATCCCTCCTCACAGAAATCCTAAGATCTAAAGGAATATATTCATTTTCAGGGTTTGCTGACTTCATAACTTAAATCTTAAGACATTATTTAGTTATCAGGATATAATCTTTACATTATTCATTATTCATGCAGTTAAAGAGGCTTTTATTGAAGTTGTTTCAATAAATAAACCCATAAATATTTTTAATAGAGGAATTGTAATTATTGAAATTAAAGTCGTAGTAAAAAGAATTTTTGAAGCAGTTTGTTGTTTTATACCATAAGCCTCCGCCATTAATATCGTTGAGATTGCAGTTGGGGTTCCTGCTTGAAGAATTACTGCTGATGATTGATAGAAATTAAAATTTAATGATTTGCACACTAAAAAAATAATAAAAGGAAAAATAAACAATTTTAATAAAATTGAAAATTTAATTTCTTCATTTAGATCCGAAACCTTTTCCTTTACATTCGTGATTATTCCAAGTCTTGTTCCTACAATTATTATTGCCAAAGCAATAACTATTCTTGCAGGAATCCAAAGAAAATCTCCTAAAATTTCATCTATTTGAAAAAGATATGCAAGAAGTACACCAATAATCCCTCTCGATGCAGGACTGTTAACCAATGCATTTAATAGGCCTTGGATGTTTGAGATATAATTGCTTTTGGATTTTTCTTGAAGAAAAAAAGGTCCAAATATCCAAGCGAAAAGTGTTGTCCCTAAATCAAATCCAATTGTGAAATTTATGGTTGTTGAAGGTAGAAGAGCTAACGCAATTGGTATTCCTAGAAATGATGTATTACCTATTAGACCTGCTAGCTGCAATGTGTAATTTGGAAGCCTCTTATTAAAAATTGGGATTAAATTTATTAATGTAATTAAAAATCCAATTACAGAGAATGCTAAAAACGCACTTTTAATTAGGTTTATATCTATGCCTTCTTTTAATAAGAGTCCCATTACACTTAATGGAATGCCAAATCTTATTAGAGGTTTTGCAATATATTTTGAAATCTTTGGATTCTTTTTCCCAAGAAGAAAACCAAGGATTAAGAAAGGAATAATATTTATGAAAAGAGAGTAGATGGTATTTAATTAAATATTTATTAAAGCAATACTAACTTGCCGTAGTGCAGTCAAAAAGTTTTTTATTGTTCATTAAGTATTTAAATTATTTTCCAGATTGCTTTGTCAGGAATTAGAGGAGATTTGTATAAATTTTCTGGTTCTTTAGTCAAAACTCTCCATGTAGGAACTCGACAAGTTACGTATGCAGGACTTTCTATTAAAACTCCTGGGTTCTCATCAAAAGTACATGTAAAACCTTCTTTCCAAAATCCGCCATTGTTAAGACTTCCTTTAAACCAAACCCAGCATTTTGAAGTTTTCAAGATAAGTAAGTTTTTTGTTTTATTTTAATAAAAACTTAAGTAATTAATCTAAAGTTTTTACTTTTAAAAAAATTTTTTACAAATTTAATTTTTTTGTAAAATATATTTTAGATATTAATATCAATAAATTTAAAATCAGTGTAATTAAATTTGCTATCAATATTGGTGTGGAAGAAATTTTATAACCGTAAATAATCCAAGACAAAACACCAATGATAAACATTATTAAGGTTGTCAAAGAAACATCATCTGCCTTTTTTGTTTTTAAAGTTTTTATCAGTTGAGGTAGAAAAGCAGCGGTTGTTAAAATCGCTGCAAAATATCCAAATAAATCTACATTCATAAAAATATTTTAAAAACTAGTCTTTAATTAATTTATTCAGAAATCCTAAGGGATCCCTCATGTTTGATGAATATCCAAGAACATCATTTGAAAAAAATTTATAAATAACTTGATTTTGATCATTTAATAAGAAGGAAGCGCCTCTTTGAGGAAGGTATTCCTCATTAAGAATATAGTCACTCCAATTTTTGATTATTTCATTCATATTGTTTAATCTAAATGTTGCCAATTCAAATGGTCTCAAATAACCATCCCCGAAAACTTGTTTAAAAGAATTACCTGAAAATTTTAGAAATTTTAAAACATCAATTTTGTCAAATTCTGAATAGATTTGCTTTGC
>QCNI01000012.1 GCA_003213255.1 Prochlorococcus sp. AG-424-P16 | reverse complement strand
AGTTGTATGGTTTTGTGCGATCCCACAGGAAACTTAGTTAAAGATACAACAGGAATATGCTGGGGAGAAATTCTTAAGAACCCCAAATATCCTAATGGGGAATTCGAATCAATTTTTTGGGTTAAAGAAGCTAATTGTGTTTACGGTGAGCTCTCGCAATCACAACTAAATAAATTAGGTAGTAGAGGTAAAGCTGCAAAAATTATGTCTCCTTTTTTAAAAAAAGAGATAGGTTTAAGTTAAAAAAGGTTTAAATAAAAATTCTCAATAATTTGAAATTTCTTCGATTGCTCTTATAGCAGCAGCTGCGGCTTCTTCTACATCTCCTTCTTTCCCAGCGAGAGTTAATCTACCAAAAGCGCCAACTGCCTTCACATCAACGACCGTTATATTAGATGCTTTTTCAGCTTCATTTGCTGCTTTTAAAACATAACCAGCAGGTTCAGTTTCTAATATAAACATACTCATTCCAGATTGAATCATTGATCCACTTCTGTTTTGTCTATTTATTAAAACAGCATGATCTGGGGTAATCGCGCGAATGACTTCAGTCCAACTTGTTGAAGGTTTTGTTCTTTTTCTAACTTCACTTCCAATAGCATCTAGAACAACATCTCCAGAATGTAAAACAGTGCTTTGATCTTTATGGTACAAAGCAAGTGAACCAAATGCTCTTTCTACAATCATCTGTCCAAGTCTTACATTACTTGCTTTTAAGGCAATATCAGTGACTCTGTGAACGGCCATCCCAGGCGAAACTTCCATCCAAAGACATGAATCACCAGGAATAGGTAAAAAACCTCTACTAACCGTACCCATATATGCAGCTAATTGAGGTTGAAGAGAATCTAAAAAAACATATGTTCTTAACTCAATTTGCTCAACTTGACTTGCTTGTCTGGATACCAAAGACTTTTCTGAATCAGTTGTAATAAAACAGCTAGCACCACTGGCCTGAGATTGCACCTCAGATCCTGTGACAAGAGAACTTCCTTTTTTTCGGTTCCCTCTGTTTAAACTAGAAGTTGGTTCCATTCACGCGACTATAACGGATAATGGTTCATTTTTTCTATTAATTTTACTTGCATGCTTCCCACAAAACGATAACTTCAAGTAAAAGATATTCATTTGTATGGGAACTTCTCAAAAAAAAGAACCAAATTTTTCTGGTGCTGAAAAAGAATTAACTCCTGATCAAACTCTTGGTTTAGTTAGCCTAAGCTTGATGCAAAAATTATCACAGAAAGACCCATCTTTTAGTTGGTTAGAAGAGGATAAAAGTGAGAAAGTAAATTTAAAAAACCTTAGAGATAGATTGGAATTAACCAAATTAGCAATAGATACTGGAGCACCTTTAACCACTTCAGAAGTGACAGCTCTAATTGGAGCAAAGCCCGGAAAAAACAAGTTAGAGAGAGCAGGATTATTAGCAACCAAAATAGCTAGAAATTTATGGAAGATTTCAAAAACAAGTCAAGGAAATTCCTTCTATAGAAATTAGGATATAACCCAAAAATAATTTTCATAACTCTCATTTAAGTATTTAAACATTCATATAAGTTTTTCAAATGTTTGCATTTTGTAAGAGAACTTATTAATTACTTTCTTAAATTAAAAAGTTTATGCAAGCTTGAAATATAAGCTCTTGAAAATTTTTAATGAGTAAAGTTGAATTTAATAAGGAAACTGGGCCCAGGGAAGTTTTTTGTGGTTTAACTTCAATAGTTTGGCTCCACAGAAGAATGCCTGATGCGTTTTTTCTGGTAGTAGGCTCAAGGACATGTGCTCATTTAATTCAAAGCGCTGCTGGAGTCATGATTTTTGCCGAGCCAAGATTTGGGACGGCTATTCTTGAAGAAAAAGATCTTGCTGGTCTTGCTGACGCTCATGAAGAATTAGATCGAGTGGTAAATGATCTTATTGCAAGAAGACCAGAAATAAAAACTCTTTTTCTGGTTGGATCTTGTCCAAGTGAAGTAATTAAACTAGATCTTGCTACTGTCGCAGAGAAATTAAATAAAAGATTTTTAGGTCAAGTAAGATTCGTTAATTACTCTGGCAGTGGGATAGAAACAACTTTTACCCAAGGTGAGGATGGTGCCTTAAAAGCTTTAATTCCATTAATGGAGTCCTCAAATGAGGAGAAATTATTATTAGTTGGGACTCTTGCAAATAATGTTGAGGATAGATTTAAAAAGATTTTTAGAAATTTAGGAATTTCAAATATTGAGAGCTTTCCACCACGGCAATCAACAGAATTACCAAAGATTGGTAAAAATACAAAAGTATTATTAACTCAGCCTTATTTAAGTGATACGGTTCGAGACCTTAAACATCGCGGTTGTGAAATAATTTCGGCTCCATTTCCTCTTGGTGTCGAGGGAAGTACTAAATGGTTTTTAGCTGCAGCGAAAGCTTTCGAAATTAGTGAACTTAAAGTTCATGAAATTATTTCACCTTTAATCGATAGAGCAAAACTTGCTCTTGAATCTCATATAGAAATACTTAAGGGCAAAACTTTATTTCTTCTTCCTGAATCGCAACTTGAGATATCATTGGCAAGATTTTTACATAATGAATGCGAAATGGATCTTATAGAGGTAGGCACTCCTTACCTTAATAAGGATTTAATGAAAGAGGAGATTAATTTATTACCTGATAATACAAAAATTGTTGAAGGACAACATTTAGAAAAACAACTAGATCGAGTGAGAGAATCTAATCCAGACTTAGTAGTTTGTGGCATGGGTTTAGCTAACCCACTTGAGGCGGAAGGAATTAATACTAAGTGGTCAATAGAAATGGTATTCAGTCCAATTCATGGAATTGATCAAGCCGCAGATTTGGCTGGTCTCTTCTCCAAACCTTTAAAAAGAAATCAAATACTAACTTCAAAAACTTTAATAACGCATTAAAACTATGGAATTAACTCTTTGGACGTATGAAGGACCACCTCATGTTGGTGCTATGAGAATTGCCTCTTCAATGAAAGATATTCATTATGTACTTCATGCCCCCCAAGGAGATACATATGCAGATCTTCTCTTTACCATGATAGAGAGGAGGGGGCAAAGGCCTCCAGTAACTTATACAACTTTTCAGGCTAGAGACCTTGGAGGCGATACAGCAGAATTAGTGAAGAAAAATATTAAGGAAGCGGTTGAACGATTCAAACCCAAAACTCTTTTAGTCGGAGAAAGTTGTACAGCAGAACTTATCCAAGACCAACCTGGAGCGCTTGCGAAAGGGATGGGGTTTAATATGCCGATTGTTAATCTTGAATTACCTGCTTATAGCAAGAAAGAAAATTGGGGGGCCTCAGAAACCTTTTATCAACTAACAAGAACCCTTTTAAAAGAAAAAGTAAGTTCTTCAGAGAAAATAAATCCCCTTAGGTGGAGGGAATTAGGTAGGAGACCAAAAGTTAATATACTTGGCCCTTCATTACTAGGATTTAGATGCAGAGATGATGTAATCGAAATCCAACGCATACTTTCGGAACAAGGTATAGATACAAACGTAGTTGCTCCATTAGGTGCTAGTCCTGATGATATTGAAAGACTAATTGATGCTGAAATAAATATCTGTCTTTATCAAGAAATTGCTGAAGCTTCATGTGAGTGGCTTAGAAGAAACTTTGGAATGGAATATACGAATACTATTCCTATTGGAATAAAAAATACAATTAAATTTATAAATGAAGTTCATGAGAAATTAGATCTTCCTTTAACGAATAAGGAAGAATTAGAAAATAAATCAAAACTTCCATGGTACTCAAAATCAGTTGACTCTAATTATCTAACTGGTAAAAGAGTTTTTATTTTTGGTGATGGAACGCATGCAATTGCAGCAGCCAAAATTGCTAAGGAAGAATTGGGTTTTGAAGTAGTGGGTCTTGGAACATACAGCAGGGAGATGGCCAGGCAAGTAAGAACGACTGCAAAAGATCTTAATGTAGAAGCTCTGATAACTAACAACTATCTAGAAGTGGAAGATGCCATGAAAAATGCGGCCCCTGAACTAGTTTTAGGGACCCAAATGGAAAGGCATAGTGCAAAAAGACTCGGGATTCCATGCTCAGTAATTAGTACTCCAATGCATGTTCAAGATGTTCCTGCAAGATATAGCCCTCAAATGGGATGGGAAGGAGCAAATGTGATTTTTGATGACTGGGTACATCCCCTAATGATGGGCTTAGAAGAGCATCTTATTGATATGTTCAAACATGACTTTGAGTTTGTTGATGGTCATCAAAGCCATTTAGGACATACAGCGACGAACACAAATAACATTTTAAATTCTGACGAGAAAAAAGAAAAAAATAGTAAAGAAGGAATTATCTGGACTGAATCTGGTAGAGCTGAATTAACAAAAGTTCCATTTTTTGTAAGAGGCAAAGTTAAAACAAATACTGAAAAATACGCAATCTTGAGAGGAATTCCAGAGATAAGCGATGAAACTCTTTACGATGCTAAAGCATATTTCAGTTAATTTTTACTAATAAAATATAATTAAGTCATGAGTATTTTCACTCATAATCTAATAGGTTTATTCCTAAAAATGCAGTTATAAGAACATATTTCACTCTTTTAATACAATTAAATACATATTTGTTTAGAAACATATTTCATGTGTATTTGCGCTGCAAGAATATAAATAATAATGTGTTTCAAGCTTTAAATGACAAGTACTATAAATAGACCTCTTGATGGAGAAGGAAGTGTTCAAGTAAAGCAAGATCCAAAAATAAATATTGAGGAAGGGGCTTTAGTTATTGCCGTCTATGGGAAGGGTGGCATCGGAAAATCAACTACATCATCAAACCTTTCTGCAGCATTCTCAAAATTAGGTAAAAAGGTTCTACAAATTGGATGTGATCCGAAACACGATAGCACTTTCACCCTGACACACAAAATGGTTCCTACAGTTATAGATATTCTCGAAGAGGTGGATTTTCATAGCGAAGAATTAAGGCCAACCGATTTCATGTTTGAAGGTTTTAATGGCGTAATGTGCGTTGAGAGTGGAGGTCCTCCTGCTGGTACAGGGTGCGGGGGTTATGTGACCGGTCAGACAGTTAAACTATTAAAAGAACATCATTTATTAGAAGATACTGACGTTGTTATTTTTGATGTCCTAGGAGACGTCGTTTGCGGAGGATTTGCAGCTCCATTGCAACATGCAAATTATTGTCTAATTGTTACTGCTAATGACTTCGATTCAATATTCGCTATGAATAGAATTGTCTCAGCAATTAAAGCAAAAGCAAAAAATTATAAAGTCAGATTAGGTGGGGTAGTAGCAAATAGATCAAAAGAAACAGATCAAATTGATAAGTTCAATGAAAGAACAGGTTTAAAAACTATGGCCCACTTTAAAGATGTCGACGCCATTAGGAGATCAAGACTAAAAAAATGCACCATTTTTGAAATGGAACCTACTGAAGATGTTATTGAAGTTCAAAATGAATATTTATCTCTTGCCAAAAATATGCTTGAAAACGTAGAACCTTTAGAAGGTAATCCACTTAAAGATAGAGAAATTTTTGATTTATTAGGATTTGATTAGTCTAAATTAATCTGATCCAACCAATTGGCGTGTTAAATCATATGTTTGTTGAGAGGTCTTCGTATCAATTATTCTTTTTGACAACTTTTGAGAAAAAGCTTTTCTACCAGTTTTCTGACGATTTCCCCAGCTCCAATGGACTGATGGTTTAGCAAATTCTTTATAAGTTGCCACTTGAGCGACTCTCTCTCCTGCCAGTCTTTGTGAAACATATCCTTTTGTTATGAATTTTTGAAATATCGGGAAAAGGAATCTAAATAACCAGGGTGTATCTCTAAAAAGTTTTGTATCAGCGACACATCCAGGATATAGAGAATTTACAATAATCTTCTCTGCAGGATATCTTTTTGATAATTCCTGAACAGTCACCATATTGCAAAGTTTACTATCCTTATAAGCCTTACCAGGTTTAAATTTCTTTCCATTCGCCATACTTATTGGAGATAAAAAACCATTTTTGAATCCAGATAAATCTCCCAAGTCAGCTGGGGCAGGAATGGGAATCCTTCCTCCAAGTTCTGAATAATTAGCCGTAACAGTCCCTAATACTGTAATTCTTGGCTTGAATACAGTTGATTTGCCATTTAAAACAATTTCTCTTTCAGAAGATAAAATATTTTCCATAAGTAGGTTTATCATAAGAAAATGCCCAAAATGATTTACTGCCATAGAGTTTTCAAACCCCTGAGCAGACCTTTCAGGTCTCTTTAGTCTCGGTTTATAAACTGCTGCATTACAAATAAGAGAATTTATTGGCTTCTTAAATCTTTCTAATATTTCATCGCAACCTTTTCTCACATCATTCAAGTTAGAAAGATCTATTTCTATAAAGTGAACATTTTCAACTTCCTCTTTTGTCAAGAATTCCTCAGCCATTTTTATAGCTCTTTTATTTGATCGATTAACTGCTATAACCTCCCATCCAAATCTTAAAAGAGGTTTTAGAGTATTTAATCCAACTCCTGAAGTTGTTCCTGTTATTAGGACTAAACCCTTAATGTTCTTACTCACTAGCAAAAAAGTTAATAGAAAAATGAAAAATAGAATGATTCAAGATCATTCTTATCAACGCCATATTACTCTGATAATGTCCCTAGAAATAATTTGATCCTGATCCTTCATAAATCTTTGCCCGCCTTCAGAAGAAAATAAATCATCGAACTTATCGGTTAAAACATTAAATCTATATTTTTCGTATAAAAATGAGTCTTCAATTTCTCTTAATCTGCTCAACCTAACTTTAGAACTATAGCCTAGCCTAATCAGGCTTATTATTGCTAAAAGGGAAAAGCTAATTTTTATAATTAAAAAAATCAATGATGCAAAACTATCCTGTTTCTGTTGTCTTTTTATAAAGACAGACCCTAGATATTTTTTCCAAAAATTACTATTTTTATGAAAAGATTTTGACAAATTTAGTAGTTGATATTTTCACTGAATAAATTAACTCAGTTTAGTTATATTATTACCTTATAAACTTAAATTTTCTAATAGATTTTAGTTCCTACCTAAACTGATTCCTAGTCTTAATGCTAATACTCCTGCATGCATAACTACTATGAGGCTTAATGCAATTAGATTTATTGTTTGAGTTGGCTCCATGGTGAAAAAAAAATATTTCCTATATTCTCCACCTAAAAGAGGGAATTTGAAGCACTATTACAAAATGATGTTACGTAATTAACAAATTGAAAGAAAAAAATTATTGAAAATTATCATAAATAAACTTACAGAGTTAATTTTGGGAATTAAAAATCAGGCTTTAATTTTTTCAACAAATAATTTATCTGGATTTGATCAAATGGCTTTAGATTTAAATTCTTTAGATCAGACAATTTCGAATCCTGAAATAATTCTCACATTGAGATTCTACTATTGGACTGGGGATTGGCTTTCAATTGGTTATCACCAAAAAGAAATTCCTATTCATTGGGAAAATTTATTATCAAATGGGGAAATTAATATTGTCAGACGTCCCTCTGGAGGTGGAGCTGTTTTGCATTCAGGGGGAATAACATATGCATTAACATTTAAAAAAAAATACTATAAAGTCTTAAGTTATGAAATGGTTAATAATTGGTTAATTAAAAGTTTTAGAGAAATAGGTCTAAACTTACAATATGGGAATTTACGAAAATCACGCATTAAAACAAATTGTTTTGGGACTTCATTAATTTCCGATTTAGTTGATCAAGATGGGTTTAAGAGAATAGGAAGTGCCCAATTTCGTAAAAAAGATGCATTCCTTCAACATGGAGAGATTCAAACAAATCCTTCAAAAGATCTGTGGTATAAATTATTTAAAGAAGATGCGCCACCAAAAATAAATTTAGGTCTAACTAATGATGAAATAGTTCAACATTTAAGACATTCATTCCTAGAGAATAAATCAAATATAAATTTCACAAATATTGAGATAGATAATAAAAATATTAGAAAATTTTCATAACAAGAATTATTAAAGATCTCCTTTCTGCTTCATTAAATTAATTATTCTTGGCAATTCAATCCCCAAGGGATAGTGATTTTTATAGTTAAATTTGTTAACAATCTCCGAAGGCAAATTAAATCCTAATTTATTCAATACAAAGTTTCCAATTTTTGACCTATCAATAATCCCTAAAGGGATATCTGCTTCGTTGAGAACTAATAATAAACCCTCACTTGTTTCTTCAAGTCTCTCTATAGTTTTCCACAATTTATCGTTACACGATACACTTACAAAACTGTCGATTGGTTTTTTAAAATCTCCAACAAAGTTCCGTTCCCATTTTTTTAAGGAGACTTTTTTTAAAATATTTTCCTCAACAAAACCATTCCATCTCCCATTATTCGTAACAAAAAAATATTTATCTGATACATCCTTTTTGTTTTTTATTAATGTATTAAATTCTGATAAATTTGAATCGAATTCAATTTTTCTCAAAGGTTTTAATTTGATCTCTGAAACTTTTCTAAATTTAAGTATGTTTTCAATTTTAAAAAATTGACTTTCATATTTTGAAGAATTAATTCCAAACAAGCCCAAAAAAGAAAGAATAAAACCAAAGTAAAAGTTAAATCTAAATAAACAAATTATCCCAAAAAATAAAACAAAAAAAGATAATAATAAATTTACTTTATTAAGGAAATTTTTTCCTTTATTTTTACTCCCTGAGAAATGCCAAATAATACTTTTTAATAAATTCCCTCCATCTAAAGAACCAACTGGAATCAAATTTAAGAAGCCTAAGAATAAATTAAATATACCTACTCTTGAAATTACATTAACTGCTATTTGTTCCTGAGGTGCACTGTTATTACTAATTAAAAGTAAAATAGATGCTGTAGCGAAACATAAAAGAGGTCTTACAATTGCAATTTTTATATTACCTAAAGCAGTTTGACAATACTTATCTATTTGTAAAATTGCTCCTAAAAAATAAAAAGTAATTTTTTTTATTTTTACACCTTGATTAAGTGAAACAAATGTATGAAAAACCTCATGAAAAATAATTGAAGATAATAAGAAAAAAGAAGTTAAAAATCCTATAATCCAAGCTTCTTTATAATTGTAGATATCGCCAGAAGATAAATTAACCTGATTACTTATACTCCATGAGAATAAAAAGAGAATAACAAACCAATAGGGATGAACTTTAAAGGGAATTCCCCATATTTTAAAAATTTGCCAACTTCTCAAAAATAATCTCCGCTATATTTAGCAATAATATTAATCTTACATGCAGGATAATGATATGCCCAAGAATAATCCTTTAGTTAAAATTTGTGGACTAACTTCTGAAGAACAAGCTCTTCAAGTCGCTAAATTAGGAGCAAATGCTATTGGCATTATTTCGGTTGAAGAGTCGCCAAGGTATGTATCAGCTGAAATTAAGAAAAAAATATTTAAAACCCTAGAAAACTTTTATCCAAAAATCGATAGAGTAACCGTTGTGCAAAATTGTCCTATAGATTTAATTATCAAAAACTTCTTAGGCAACCCAAGTGAAACTATCATTCAATTACATGGAGATGAAGATATTGATTATTGCAAAGAAATAAGGGGAAAAATTCCCTATATTGGCCTATGGAAGGCTTTCAGAATAAAAACGGAAAAGGACTTAGATAAAATAAAACCTTTTGAAGATTTTGTAGATGCGATATTACTTGATTCTTGGAATAAAGAAACTTATGGAGGTTCAGGGAAAAAAATAAATTCTATTTATTTAAAGAATTTGCAATTTAGCAAACCATGGTTTTTGGCAGGTGGAATATCAATTGAATGGATTGATGAAATCCTTACTGACTTCAAACCAAATGGATTAGATATTTCAAGTAGTATTGAAATATCTCCAGGTTTAAAAGATATAAAAAAAACAGAGGATCTTTTTAAGTTGTTAAAGAGATTTTAGTAATTATTAGTAGCTGACTGCTGTTTTACAAGCTCAAAAAATTCTTGTTTTAAACTTAAATCGTGTCTAAAATCGCCTCTCACAACAGAATTAATCATGCTTGTATTTGGTTCTTTGACTCCCCTCCACTTCATACAATAATGTTGGGCTTTTACAATAATGCCTAAACCTTTAGGTTCGCAAAGTTTTTCAATTTCATCTGCGAGGATCATTACAGCTTCTTCCTGAATATGAGGTCTTGAAAAAACCCAATCAGCAACTCTCGCAAATTTTGAAAGTCCTATGACTTTATTTCCTGGTTTAATACCTATCCAACACTCTCCTAGAATTGGTACTAAGTGATGTGAACATGCAGATCTGACCGAAATTGGACCAACTGTATAAATTTCATCAAGATTCTTGTCATTAGGAAAACTTGTAACTTTAGGTTGTTCATGATATCTGCCTTTAAAAACTTCGTTTAGATACATTTTTGAAACTCTCTCAGCAGTTTCTTGAGTATTATGATCATTCTCAACATCAATTACGAGGGACTTTAGTAGGTCTTTAACTCTTGAGGCTACTTCTTTTTCTAAAATTTCTAATTCGCCAGGATTTATAAAATCAGAAATATTATCGTTTGCACTAAATCTTGTACCAGAATTCTTAATTCTGTCTCTTATAATTTCAGAAATTAGTTTATTAGTAATCTGGTCGTCAAAGTTTCTAATATTATCGTTGGGTAATGTAGAGGTCATAAAAGTCTAAACAGAAAATTGTATGCAACTTAATTAACTGTATCTTCCAAAAGCTTGATTGCCTATATACTATATCACATTCTCTTGTTCAATCGGGTTCTAATAGTACTAAAAAAAATCACTATTTTAAGATTAATCAGATAAACAGAATGTTTAAAAGGCTCCGCCGGAAGGCATCAAAGTTAAGTCTTCGATCAATTGTGATTGAGGTTTATTAGCCATATATAGAATAGTTTCTGACACCTCTTTTGAGGAGAGCATAGATGTTCTATCAAAATCAGAATTGATTGATTCGGAGTCCCAAAGAGGAGTATTGACTGAACCAAGAGTTATTGTGCAAGCTCTTATTGAATTAGATCTCTCCTCCTCCCTCAAGCATTTAGTAAACATAGCTAATGCAGATTTTGAAACACAATAAGCTCCCCATTGGGGGAATGCATTATAAGAGGCATGACTACTAACATTAATAACTAAACCACCATTTTTTCTCATTTGAGGAATTATTGAACTACAAATTTGAAAAACACTTGTCAGGTTTATTTGAATAGTTTGTTCCCATTGACCTAATTCCATTTCGACTAAAGGGCTATTAAATGCGCAACCGGCGTTATTTATCAATACTGAAGGGCATCCATATTTCTCAATTGCCTCTCTAACGCAATGCTCTATTTCTAGAGGATTAGATAAATCACATTTTACTAGGTTAACTTTTGATTTAGTGGTCAACAGTTCGCTCTTTAGTTTCTCCATTAAATCCATATTCCTGGAGAGTAAAATCAAATCCCAGCCAGCATTGGCAAAAGTAATTGCGGTTGATCTACCAATACCTTTCGTAGCACCGGTTATAAAAGCTAGTTTCAAGTTATTCAGTTTTTTGGGGAATTTCACTATAAATCTCTTCAATATTATTTGCTTCGATAAATTTACCTAAAACCCTAAACTTTTTGTATCTTTCCTCAATTAATTGGTCTACAGGCATTTGAAGTAAAGCATTCAAGTGTTTCTCAATAGCCTCTTTTAGTGTATTACCAGCATCTAAAGGAGCCCAATTATTCCCACCAGAAGGTTCTGGTAAAACCTCATCTATAATACCTAATTTAAGTAAATCTTTGCCTGTAATTTTAAGTGCTGATGCCGCTTCTGGTGCCTTCGCAGCATCTCTCCACAAAATTGATGCACATGCTTCTGGGCTAGCAACCGTGTAAACACTGTGTTCAAACATTAGTAACCTATCGGCGACACCTATTCCGAGTGCGCCTCCTGAACCTCCTTCTCCAATGACAGTAGCAACAATTGGAACTTTCAATCCAAACATCTCTCGAAGGTTTCTTGCAATTGCTTCACCTTGACCTTGTTCTTCAGCTTTTAAACCAGCATAAGCTCCAGGAGTATCAATAAATGTAAGAATTGGCAAAGCGAATCTATTAGCATGCTGCATTAATCTAAGAGCTTTTCTATAACCTCCTGGTTTTGCCATCCCAAAGTTTCTTACTACATTTTCTTTTGTATCCCTTCCTTTTTGATGCCCTAACATCAACACTGGTCTATTATTTATCGAACCTATCCCCCCAATTAATGCCATATCATCGCCACCATTTCTGTCTCCATGTAATTCGATCCAGTCATCGCAAAACATTTGAACAAAGTCCAAAGTACTTGGTCTTTGAGGATGTCTAGCTACCTGAATCTTTTGAGCAGGGGTGAGAGATTTAAATATTTCTTCTCTTCTTCTAGCCGCTAAGGTTTCAAGCTGTAGAAGCTGTTGACTAACATCTACCTCTGAATCTCGAGCTAATTCTTTAATTTGCTCTATCTGCTTCTCAAGTTCAACAAGAGGCTTTTCAAAATCAAGAAGGTAACGTTTAGCCATGATTTAGACAGTTAATACTTTAGGCTGCTTATCAAGTCCAATGGAGGAAAAACCATGCTTTAAAGAAGCTGCTCCAATAAATTCCATCTTTTCAAGGGAAATGTTATTTCTTCCCCAACTAAAGTTTGTATGACACTTTTCAAATTCTAAAATCATAGCTTCTGCAAAGCAAGCAAACATCTCTCGCTGAGGGTTTTGCATTTCCGCAAGTTCCATCATATTCCAACCAATATCATTGAAAAACTCTACTATACCTCCTTTTAAAACATAAATATTTTCATCCTGAAATTTCTCATCAAGATTTTTGGGGTATCCACCATCGATCATTAAACATGGTTTTTTTAAGTTGTCAGTGTCAATTTCAATAGTTTTAGGCATACTTGCAACCCACACAACAATGTCCGCCTGAGGCAATGCCTCATCCAAACTTGTTATGGTGCCACCATCTAATTCTTTTTGTAACAGCGCTAGAGGTTCTTGTTGCCTTGCTACCATAAGAAGTTCTGAAATCCCAGTTTTATTGATAAGCCACCTACAAACAGCGCTACCGATATCACCTGTAGCACCAATTACAGCAACAGTTGCTTTTTTAAGGTCTATCCCAATGCGAGGAGCATTTATTTCTAGTTGCTTACAAATAACCCAGGCGGTATGAGTATTCCCAGTAGTAAACCTTTCCCACTCTAATGAAGTATTTCTAATTTGTTTATGCTGTAGAAGATTAAAATTCTCAAAAATAATAGAAGTAAATCCTCCTAAAGCGGTAATATTAATCCCTTTTTTCTGAGCTAGTTCCATAGCATTTAGTACTTTTCTTCTAGCGGTTTTAAACCTAGAAAGCATTTCAGGAACAAAGCAAGAATCTATATAAGAACCTTCAATAGATATTCCAGTTGCACTCTTAACTTCTACATTTTCAACAAGCTGAGGAGGAGCAGTACACCAAACATCCAAGTCGCCATCAGCAATATGATCAAAGCCTAGCATCGAAGCTTTTCTTTTTGCATCTTCAAAACTGGTTGAGTGGCCTATTAACCCAAACATTTAAAATTTATAAATGGTTTCTATACGATGTTATGAACAATAGCACAGAGATAACTACTTAAATAGGTTTGATTAATTATTAAAAGCCTTAATTAATTAGAAATGTAATTAGACGATAGCTGCCATAGCCATTCTTGCAATTTCTCTATTATCTAGACCTATTTCCATCAATGTATCTTGATAAGCAATCATAAATTCTTCCATTAATTCTTCTCTGTCCATAGCTAAAACTGATGCGTCATCTGCTACTTCATCTAACATCTTTTTAATTAAAGGAAGATTAACCTTATTAGCTTCCATTAATTCCTCTTTACATGTTGATAGATTCTCCTTAAGCCACTCTTGACCGTAATTTAAATGAAGATATTCATCTTTAACTACTCCCTCTGTTATTTTTTTTGCAAAAGGATCCGCAACTCTTATGTAGACGTTATAAGCAGAAATTGCAAATGCTTCAATTAAGATGGCTTGTATTAAAAGACATGTTGTTAAATTTCCTTTTTCAAGGGCAACTTGAAAATTACCATGTAATTTAGAAAAGAATTTTTTAGCAAAATCCATATCAGCTACTACACCTAAATTTCTTCCACAAGCAGTAAAACCTTTTTTATGCTTCATTTCCATTCTCGCTAATTTAGTTAATTCCTCTAATTCATTTGGAATTAAAGTTGCTAATGAAATGTAATTATCATGAGCCTCTTGCTCTCCCTCTATAACAATTGCGTTAATTCTGCTGTATGCATCCTTATAAGAATCTGTAGTGAAGTCTGGTAACTCTAAAGAAATCGGATTAATCGATTCTTCAATAGTTTTTTTATTTGATTCTAGAGTTTGCATGTCAGTAATCTTTAGCTCATTATGCATGAATATTACATTATTATAGAGGGTTTATTTAAATATCATGAAAATAGTTTCAATTGTTAAGTCACATTTTTACTTAAACTTATTTAAGAATTGTTTGGCCAATCTGATTGCATCAGATTCATAATCAATTTGAACCAATGATTAATCAATAATTCCTTTAAATTTTTTCCTAAAGACTCATTTGCTCCTCTACTATCTCCAATAACACCTGATTTACTGAAGTCGTCAGTAAGCCAAGAAGTAGGTGCATTCCCCTCTAGACTCCAGCCTTCTGGAATTTGTCCTTTAATGCCCTCATTTGGGCGTTCATCACCTACTAATTCTGGTTTCAAAGCGAGCATCAAACTTGTTTCAGCTAAAGAGGCATGTAGCCCAGCCTCGATTTCATTTTTTGTCAACAATTCACTTAATCCATTAACACCACTCCATAGAAAACAAGGGAAAACTGCCATCCCTGGTGAGAAACTTCTTAGCTCTCTTGCCGCTGTATTTAGTAATGAGATTTGACCTCCATGTCCATTTATTAATATCAATCTTTTAAAACCCATATCAGATAATTGACCTCCGACCTCCTTAATCATTGAGGTTATTAAATTTGAGGAAAGTGAAATTGTTCCAGCAAAACCTTTATGTTCTGGCGAGAACCCAATATATTGAGTTGGAAGTTTTTTTAATGGAATATCGGCAGGTAATAATTTAAAAACTTCGCTAATGATGTCATCAACAAAAATACTATCTGTAGCAAGAGGCAAATGAGGTCCATGTTGCTCAACAGCACCAAATGGCCAAATCACTGTTGATCTTTTTTCTTTTGCAATACTCTCAATTTCTTGCCAATTTAAATATTCAAATTTATTAGATATTGGTTTAAAGTTCATTAATTTTAATTTTGAGTATTAACATTTAGAGTATGTTAATAATTAATTATTCTTATTTTACCTACGATGGGAGCAAGTAATAAAAATGCCCAAGATAATATCCAACCGAAGGGCAATAAAAAACCTCTTCAGGTACTTCACATAAGCAAGAAAGATTCTCAAGAAATAAATAATGAGGAAAAAAGTTCGCAAGAAGATTTAAAAAAAGAAAATATTGCAATCAAACCTCAAATCATTAAAGATAATTCAGTAAAAGAAATTAAGGATATCAATGAAAAGACTAAGGATTTTGATATTTCTCAACAAGATTTAACTCAACAAGACTTAAATAGACCGCTTAATTTTTCTGAGCAAAATACAGATTTTCAATTAGAAAGAACAGTTGATGAATTCGATTTTGATGAAAGTGCTTTTTTGGAGGCTTTAAATGCAAATGAACCAATTGGGGCTACTGGAGAAACAATTTCAGGAAAGGTTATAGCAATCGAAAGTGATGGATTATATGTTGACATTGGTGGAAAGGCACCTGGATATATGCCCAAAAAAGAATGTGGTTTAGGAGTCATAACTAACTTTAAAGAAAAGTTTTCCATAGGCCTTGAAATGGAAGTTTTGGTTATCAAAGAACAAAATGCTGATGGGATGGTAACAGTGAGCGCTCGGGCATTAATTCTCAGGCAAAGTTGGGAGAAAGTATCAAGTTCCGCAAAAAATGGAGAATTAATTAACGTTTTAATTAATGGATTTAACAGAGGTGGGCTTACTTGTGATGTAGATGGATTAAGAGGATTTATCCCCAGATCTCAACTTGAAGATGGTCAAGATTATCAATCTTTTGTTGGCAAAAATCTAAAAGTGGCGTTTCTTGAGGTTAATCCAGAATCCAGAAAATTAGTTCTCTCTGAGAAGAAAGCATCATTAGTTTCTAAACTTACAAGTCTAGAATTAGGTCAATTGATTGAAGGAGAAGTTTTAGCTGTAAAACCATATGGCTTATTTGTTGATTTAGGGGGAGCTAGTGGACTTCTTCATCAATCCTCACTAACAAATGGATCGATTCGTTCTTTACGAGAAGTTTTTAGAGAAGGGGAAATTATAAAAGCTTTGATATCTGAAATTGACCTCGAAAAAGGGCGCGTTGGTCTCAATACAGCACTCCTGGAAAACTCTGCGGGAGAATTAATTATTGATAAGCAAAAAGTTATGCAAGAAGCCACAGAGAGAGCATTAAAAACTAAAGCACTCTTCGACAAAAAAGAGCAAGATAAATGAACATCAACAAAAAAATAGAGTCAAGTCTTAAATTAAAAATTTCAGATTGGGAATTAGACTTTTACTCAAGACCAATTATTGAATCAAACGGAAAAAAAAGGTGGGAGTTAATTATTTGCTCTACAAGAAGTTATAAGGCAGAAGATATTTTTCTTTGGAATAAAAAATGCCCTGCCAATGAAGTTAACTCAGTATGGCTTACAAAAGCACTAAATGAAGCAATAAGTGAAGCAAAAAAACAAGGGTGGGAGAAACCTTCAATAGTTCGATTCTGGAGGTCTTCAATGAAATCGATCATTAAAAAATCTCTGGAGGCCCTTAGTATTGAGGCTATTGTAAGTAGGAGAACTTACGATTTAATGGATAGAATCGAATTTCTGGAGAAAGAGATTTATCCAAAGGAAAAAGGTTATGTAAGAGGTGTATTAGCCCCTACTTTTTCTTCTAAAATTAAAAACCCTCCTCAACCTCTACCAGAAGCAGTGAGGGGCGATGCTTTAACTATCTCTGAAATATCAATTGGCGAATTAAAATCAGCAGAAAATTGGCCTATAGAATTTGGAGATATTTTCCCAATTCAGCAAGATTTTGATGATAATTACCTAGTTCCAGGATTAAGACTTTTTAGCAAAGACAGATCTTTAGCACTTTCTGCATGGTTCAGTTGTTTAGAACCTATTAAATTAGTCATAAATAAGAACCAACTCATACTTGAAGCTTCTGAAGATGATAAGTGGCTGGTAACTGATTTACCAGAAAAAGATGCAAACATTTTGAATACAAAGTTTTTAGAGAATAAAAAAAATTCTTTTGGTTATCAATTTATTTCCATACAGTCAACGCCTTATATTGAAAAATTTGCAGGATTCTGGATCTTGAGAGATATTGAATTAATTTCATAAATTCATTTTAGGAGCAGGAACTATTCCTTACAAAGAAATATATTTCTCAAAAGATGAAATTTATATTCAAAACAAAAAATTTGAGTATTACTCATCACCAATTCTTAGTCAAAATAATTTCAAACATGCCTATTTTACGAAGTCAAGTTCTGAGAAATTTCTTCAATTATTAGGGAATCACTTTAATGAAAATTCTATAAATTGTGTTTCCAATCAAATTCACAGCAATGTGATAGTGTTTGGATCTCATTCGCAAAAAGGAAATAAGACTGATGCAGATGGTCTTTTTGGAAATAAATGCAATCAAAACTTATGGGTTTACACAGCTGATTGCATGCCATTATTTTTTGCAGATAAAAAGACTAGAAATGTAGCAGCCTTGCATTGTGGAAGAAAAGGTTTAGAAAAAAAAATTATAAAAAATCTGGTTAAAATTTTCGATGATTTTGGGACATCTAGAGACGACTTACTTGTTGCAATAGGACCAGCAATTTCTAAGGAACATTATCTTGTTGATGAAATGATACTCAAAGAATTTTATAGAAAGGCCGAAAATAAAAACATAACGGTCAATTTAAATAAAACTGAAAAAGATCTTTGTTTTAGTGATTCAAATCACTTCAAAGAGAATAACTTAAATCAACTAGATATTAAAAGATCTGCCTACAGACAACTTTTAAATGAGAATATCCCTAATACAAATATAGAGATCTCAAATTTATGCACATACAAATTCAATAATGAATTTAATTCTTGGAGAGGGAGCAAAACAATCTCAAGGCAATGGAATCTTATTTGCTCATAGAAGTTATTAACTTGGACAAATTTCATTAGTTAAGTCTTTAGAGACCAATAATTCTGTCATCTCCTTAGTTCCATTTATATTAAAAACTTTGGCTAACAAAATATTCTCGTTGAAACCAAAAGGTTTTATTTTCACTTTGCTTCCCCTAGGGAATTGACTCTTAAGTAAATTAGTTGCCTCGAGCTCATCATTTTCATTTACATCTACACAAAATAATTGAATAGATAAATTTCTATTTTGATCCCCCACTAAAATAGTATTTGAACTTTTAATTTGAAGAATTTCAGCCGAGTTAACTACTAAAGGATTAAGAACAATCAAGCAGACTATAATAATAATTTTTGATACTTTTTTCAATTCAGAGATATCTTAGTTGTTGACCCATATTAAAGTTAATTTTTGAAAAAGAAGAATTTAAAAAAAATTAGTCTTCACAATTAACATATCCAACCATTTGAGCATTACTTTTACCAGGAGGAACCATTGGATAACAATTTTCACCTCTTCTGACAAGAATATTAATTAAGGCAGGGCCATCATGATCAAGCGCACTTTTTAATTCATTCTGTAATTGTTTTCTATCAGAAATTAAGTATCCATTAACTCCAAAAGACTCAGCAAGTTTTACAAAATCAGGTTCACCATAACTCATATCAGATGAGGAATATCTTTCATCGTAGAAACTTTCCTGCCATTGTCTTACCATCCCCTGCCAGCGATTATTTATAATAATCAATTTCACATTTAGACCATATTGAGATAAAGTTCCTAATTCTTGAATATTCATTAAGACACTTGCATCTCCTGCAATACAAATTACATCTGAATTAGGTAATGCTGCTTTTACTCCAATTGCAGCTGGCAATCCAAAACCCATAGTTCCTAAGCCAGCACTACTAATCCATTTTCTTGGAGAATTCCTGAGATATTGAGCAGCCCACATCTGATGTTGTCCTACATCTGTAGTTACATAAGCTTCGGGCGTGAGTTCTCTCACTTTTATAAGAACCTCCTGAGGATAAATTTCCCCTTCTTTAGGTGGGTCATATAAAGGATGTTTGTTTTTCCAAAAATCAATTTTTTCTAACCAGTTTTTCGTCTTAGATATAAATTTGTTATTTGGAGATTGTTCATTAATTTTGAGAACAGCTTTTGAAACATCAGAAACAATTGCAACATCTACACGTCTATTTTTATTAACTTCTGCGGGATCAATATCTATGTGAATTACCTTTGCATTTGGTGCAAAAGTATCTAATTTTCCTGTCACCCTATCATCGAATCTGGCTCCAATAGCAATTAAAAGATCGCATTCTGTAACAGCGAAATTTGCGTAAGCAGTTCCATGCATTCCTAACATCCCTACTGACAAACTATCTTTTTCATCAAAAGCGCCCTTCCCCATTAAGGTTGTGGTAACTGGTATTTGATAATTCTTTGCCAAAGTTTTTATTTCATCATGAGCCCCTGAAGATATTGCCCCACCTCCTACGTATAGGAGAGGTCTTTCAGAATCTTCTATTAATTTAATTGCTTTATTGATATCGGAATCATTAATTTCTCCATTTCTTTTAAATCCTTTAGGAATAATCTCACCAGGCAAAACTCTTTGGTAATTAAAGAACTCCTGACCTACATCTTTGGGTATATCAATTAAAACAGGGCCAGGCCTTCCAGATGAGGCAATAAAAAAGGCTTCAGAAACCACCTTCGCGATATCTGAAGGATCTCTTATTACCCATGAATGTTTCACTATTGGAAGAGTTATACCAAATATATCAGTTTCTTGAAAAGCGTCTGTCCCTATAGCATGTCTTGGGACTTGACCTGTAACTACAACAAGGGGGACTGAATCCATTTGTGCAGTGGCTATTCCAGTTACCAAATTTGTTGCACCTGGGCCTGAGGTCCCAAAACAAACTCCTACTTCACCAGTAGATCTTGCATATCCATCAGCAGCATGTGAACCACCTTGTTCATGCCTAACCATATAATGCTTTAACCAACCATCTTGTTCTGCCTTATGAACAGCGTCATATATTGGTAGTATGGCTCCCCCGGGATATCCAAATATAACTTTTACTCCATGAATTTTTAAGGAATCCATTAGTGCATCTGCACCAGTTATCCAAACTGGATTTTCATGTTTTGAACTACCCTTTGAAAAGGATCTCGAAGTAAGAGTCACTTAAGAAATTCAATGTTTACTATAAATATTAAACTTAATTAAATACTTTTGCCTCATTTAGAAATGTAATGTCAGAAATGTATTCAAAATTTTCATTTAATAAATTAAAAATTATCAAATAAATTTCAATTTTTCTTTATAAAATGCCTAATTTATGTAGAGGCCCAGAGCCTGAAATAAGTTCAATAAAAAGCAAAAGAAAAATAATCATTGCAACCCTTCCGTTCCACACTTCTGAACTATTATTCCAACCCCATTGCCACTTCTCTTGGGGATAAAGTTTAACTTTTTCAGGCAACTGTGAGGCCTCTTCTATATTAACGAGAGGTCCTTCCAAGCAGGAAATCACTAGATCACTAAGTCCTTCGATGAAAGTAGGATGAGTATTTAAAGCCTTAACTCTCCGAAAGTTTTTAATTCCAGCCTTTTCAGCAATTTCTTTATATTCAATATCGATTTCTTGCAATGTTTCTATATGCTCTCCAACGAAACTTATGGGGACCACGATCAGATCATTAACATTTGACTTTCCAAGATCAGCTAACACTTCTTCTGTATAAGGCTTCAACCATTCAACAGGACCAACTCTACTTTGATAAGAAAGTGTATGAGGGTTACCATGCCCTAAACATTTTTCCAACTCATTTATAATTAATAAAGAACAATCCTCAATTTGTTGTTTGTAAGGGTCTCCAGCTTCCTCTACGTAACTCTTAGGAACTCCATGAGCAGTGAAAAATATATGAGCTTTTGAAGGAGATTCACAAAGTGAAATTTGTTCAGAAATTAATTCAACCATAGACTTTAAGTAACCTGATTGACTGAACCAACTCCTTACACATCTCATTGGAACCTTCTTAAATTCATCATCAGAATCTCGCAATTTTTTTAATTCCCTAAAGCTAGAACCACTAGTACTTATCGAAAAATGTGGATACAAGGGTATTACAACAACTTGATCTATGCCATCTGCTTTCATATCAGCTATTGCAGATTCGGTAAAAGGATGCCAATACCTCATAGCGATGTAGGTTGTAGCATTAAATCCCTTGTTCCTTAATTTAGATTGTAATTCTCTTGCTTGTTGTTCAGTTATCCTTCTGATTGGTGAACCTCCACCTATAGAAAGGTAAGCCTGTTGTGAAGTAGTACTCCTAAGCGTGCTAATTAACCAAGCTAGGGGCTTTTGAAAAACAGGAAAAGGCGTCCTGATAATTTCTGGATCAGAAAAAAGATTGTATAAGAATGGGCCTACATCAGTAATGCGTTCAGGCCCTCCTAAATTCATTAGTAAGACGCCTATTTTATCCATTTAATATTTATGAAGATTGAAAATCAACATTAAAAACGTCATTATATGGTCAATTATATAAGCAAATGAACGTAATTCAGGAAATTAATAATGTCAATGATAAATTTGCTACTCAAGGCAGCAAGCTTAGAATTGAGAAAAGAGGAGAGAAATTAAATATTCGTGGTTCACTACCCTCCAAAGAAGATAACAATAACTTTAAAATTCAAAGAATATCTCTTGGTTTAAAGGCTGATATTTCTGGATTAGAGGAGGCCAAAAAAAAATTACAATTAATCAATTTGCAATTGGAATTGAATCAATTTGATTGGATTAATTGGATAAGCAAGCCTTACAAAAATGAAAAAAAAGATGGGTTTGAATTCCCAAAAGAATTAAATCAATTTGAGGAATTTTTTTTTTAAAGAAAATAAAAGTGATTTTCTAACCAGTACTAGAAAAACTACTTGGATAAGTTCTTATAAACCATATATGAAAAGAATCCTGAATATTTACCATGAATATGAAAATGAAGCTTTAGAAAAAATATTTCAAAAAACACTTGAAAGTTATAAGGAAGGTACCAGAAGTAGGAAACAATGCGCTACTTCTTTAAGTGTTTTGGCTAAGTTTTTGGACATTAAGCTACCAGAAGATTGGAAATTAAATTCTAGAGGATATGGACTAAACAAAGCAGGATTTAGGGATCTACCTAAAGACGAATTAATAGAGAAACTATGGGAGACGATACCAAACAAGTCTTGGAAATTTGTTTTTGGTCTGATGGCCACATATGGATTAAGGAATCATGAAGTATTTTTTTGTGATTTAAGTTCCCTTACTAATTTTGGGGACAAAATTATTAGAGTTTTACCTACGACTAAAACTGGGGAACATCAAGTTTGGCCATTTCATCCTGAATGGGTGGAAAAGTTCGAATTATCAAAACTTGGTGAAAATCCAGAACTTCTACCAAATATTAATAGAGACCTTAAAGTTACAACTTTACAAAATATTGGAAAAAAAATTACAGATCAGTTTAAGCGTTACTCTTTACAAATAAAACCTTATGATCTTAGGCATGCTTGGGCAGTTAGAACAATTTTTTATGATTTACCTGATACTGTGGCTGCTAGAATGATGGGACATTCGGTTAGTTTACATACTCAAACTTATCACCACTGGATTACTAAAAGAGATCAGCAAAAGGCAGTAAATAATGCACTTTTAAAAGTTAAAAGAGTTAAAAATTTTTAAAGATTTATAATAATCAAATTAAATAGGGGTCATATGCAAGAAAAACCTTCATCTTCCGAGAAAATAGTTAACCTCGATAATCAAGCAAATAAAATCGGAATGGGAGGTAAATTATCACCGGATATCGATGAGAGCTCATATAAAAAAAGAATGCAGCTAAGAAAAAATATTCAAGCCGAAAGACTACAAATTAGAAAAACAAAAAAAGGATTATTGATTGTTTTCACAGGAAATGGCAAAGGCAAGACAACTGCATCTTTAGGTATGGCTTTAAGGACGATAGGGCATGGCTATAAAGTAGCAATAATTCAATTTATTAAAGGAGGCTGGACCACTGGAGAAGAAAAAGCACTTAAAAACTTGTCTTCAAACATATCCTGGCATTCATTAGGAGAAGGATTTACTTGGGAAACACAAGATAGAGTAAGAGATGAAAAATTAGTTCAAGATGCGTGGCAACTAGCCAAAAAATACATACATAACGAATCTTATAAACTTATCATTCTTGATGAAATTAATATTGCAACAAAACTTGGTTATCTTGCACCCGAAGAAATAATCACTTTTTTAAAAAGCTTAAAAAATAGAAAAAATCATATTGTTTTAACTGGAAGGGGAGCATCTGAACTAATCATTAATTACGCTGATCTAGTTACAGAAATGAAACTAATAAGACATCCCTTTAAAGAACAAGGAATAAAAGCACAAAAGTGTGTTGAATTTTAGTTGGAGAAAATTTTTATTTGAATTTTAATAAGGCAGGTTTAGAAATGTTTAAAGACGCAAGCAATATCAGAACAAAAAATAAATTTGGCACATTTACTTGCTAAGGTCTTAAAAGTACAATTATTGAATGACTTACAAAAGAGTTCTCTTAAAACTTAGTGGGGAAGCACTAATGGGTGAAAAACCTTATGGTATTGATCCAGCTATAGTACAGTCAATTGCAGAGGATGTTTCAAAAGTAGTCGAAAATAATGTGCAACTTGCAATAGTTGTTGGTGGTGGAAACATTTTTAGGGGGCTTAAAGGATCTGCAGACGGAATGGATCGCGCGACGGCTGATTATGTAGGGATGCTAGCAACAGTAATGAACGCAATTTCACTTCAAGATGGTCTTGAGAGAGTTGGAGTTGCAACCAGAGTGCAAACAGCTATCGAAATGCAGGAAATTGCCGAACCCTACATCAGAAGAAGAGCCATGAGGCACCTAGAAAAAGGTAGAGTTGTAGTTTTCGGAGGTGGATGCGGAAATCCATTTTTTACAACTGATACTACGGCAGCTTTGAGGGCAGCAGAGATAAACGCTGAAGTTGTTATGAAGGCTACTAAAGTTGATGGAGTATACGATCGTGATCCTAATCAATTTAAGGATGCAAAAAAATATTCCTCTCTCAGTTATCAACAAGTTCTTAGTGATGAAATTGCAGTAATGGACAGTACTGCGATTGCACTTTGCAAAGATAATAATATCCCAATTATGGTTTTTGATATATTCAAAAAAGGAAATATTTCCAAAGCTGTTGCTGGCGAGCCAATAGGCTCTTTAATTAGTTAAAGACCATTTAATTTTTTTAATTATGAATGAAAAAGAAATTCAAGAAAATATGAATAAAAGTATTGAAGCCACACAAAGAAACTTTAATACAATCAGGACAGGCAGAGCTAATGCTTCATTATTAGACAGAGTAAGTGTTGAGTACTATGGTGCAGAAACACCAATCAAATCGCTTGCCACTATAAGCACTGTTGATTCGCAAACAATTTCAATACAACCTTTCGATATTTCATGCTTACAAGCGATAGAGAAATCTATTTCTATAAGTGATTTAGGTATTACTCCAAATAATGATGGTAAAGTAATAAGAATAAATGTTCCTCCTTTAACTGAAGAAAGAAGAAAAGAATTTTGTAAATTAGCCTCTAAATATGCAGAGGAAGGAAAAGTAGCTTTGAGAAATATCAGAAGAGATGCTGTTGATAAAGAAAAAAAAGAAGAAAAAGAAGGCCTTATTTCTATTGACGAATCGAGAGATAATCAATTTAAAATTCAGAAAATTACTGATAAATATATTGCTTCAATAGAATCTAAATTAGCTGAAAAAGAAAAGGAAATTTTAAAAGTTTGATAGGATTTGACGTTGTAATAATTGGTGGAGGTTTATCAGGATCTTCCACCGCTCTTAATCTATCAAAGAAAGGATATTCAGTTTTAATTATTGAAAAAGAAAAATTCCAAGATTACAAACCATGTGCAGGAGGGATGGCATCTTCAACGCAAAGATTTCTTCCTATAAATATTGAAGATTGCATAGAATCAAAAATTAAAAATGTTGAATTCAGATGGAGGGCTGCAGATAATGTAACTGCTGATCTGACTGGTGAATCACCATTTTGGATTGTTAAAAGAGAAAAACTAGATCAATTATTACTTGATGAATCCTTGAATAATGGAGCTCAGATAATGAGGCCATTATTGATAGAAAAAATCATAAAAAAAAATGATAAATGGGAAATTACTTGTAATAACAAAATAAAATATATTACAAAATTTCTTGTAATTGCAGATGGGTCCCAATCGAAATGGACGAGTTATTTCAATTTAGGGCCAAGAAAACCGAAATTTGCAAACACACTCTCATTAAGATTGGAAGGATTAGGTGAGATACCTAGAGATGCAGTTAGATTTGAGTTTGGATTTATAAAGTATGGTTTTGCATGGGCATTCCCACTAAGTGAAAACTTAAATATTGGTTTAGGTACTTTTATAAATAATGGTTTTTTAGAAAATCAGGCTATAAATAAACAAGTAATCAGAAGCTTCGGTTTTGATGATTTTCCTCATAAAACAATTAGTAAGAAACTGAGAATATGGAATGGCTTCCACTCAATTAATGGTGACAAAGTTTTAGCGGTTGGAGATGCAGCATCTTTATGTGATCCATTTTTAGCTGAAGGAATTAGACCATCTTTAATTAGCAGTTTTTATGCTGCAGAATATATAGATCAATCCCTATCAGGAAAAGTAGATGATTTAAATCTTTATACAAAAAAAATTAACAACATTTGGGGGAAATCAATGGCTTGGGGGAGGAGAATAGCCCAAGTATTTTATAGATTTCCCAGAACTGGATATCAATTAGGTGTCAAAAGAAAAACAGCACCTAAACGTATTGCTCAAATATTATCAGGAGAAATGAGTTATGAAGATATTGCAAAAAGAGTTATCAGAAGGCTTTTAACAAAAAATAGGGCTTAATTCTTTTCAATTCGAACTTAAATTTAGTTAGCAGAAATCAATTTATGTTTTTTAATCTCTGAATATCTCTTAAGTAGCAGCTCTTCCAATTCTTCTATAGCTTTACTGAATCCAGTAATACCTTCACTAAGCTTTTCACTTGCCATTTGGTCTTCTAACATACTTAATCTGAAATCTTTTTCTTCAAATTCGTAGTCATTAGAATTATTTATTTGGGTACTTAAATCTAATTTTCTAACTAACTCTCCTTTTTCTTTTTTCAGTTGCTCAAGAAATTTTGGTGCGATTGTTAGAAGATCGCAACCTGCTAATTCTTTTATTTCATCAAGATTTCTAAAACTCGCTCCCATTACTTCTGTCTTGAATCCCTTTTCTTTAAAGTAATTGTATATTTGTGTGACCGAAATAACACCAGGGTCTTCAGGACCAACAAAACTATTTTTACCAGTTTTTGCTTTATGCCAATCTAATATACGGCCAACGAACGGAGAAATTAGAGTAATCTTTGCATTGGCACAAGTTACCGCTTGGCAGAAGTTAAAAAGCAAAGTTAAGTTGCACTTAATACCCTCTTTTTCCAAAATTTCAGCTGCCTTAATTCCCTCCCAAGTTGCAGCAATCTTAATCAAAATTCTTTCCTTTTCAATTCCAAAATTTTTGTAAAGATTAATCAATTTTCTCGCTTTTTCTACAGTAGCTTCGATGTCAAAGCTCAATCTTGCATCAACTTCTGTAGATACGCGCCCTGAAATAATTTTCAATATTTCTTTTCCAAAAAATACTGAAACTTGGTCAACAGTTTCTTTGATTAACTCAATTTCGGTGAATCCTTGGGGCAAGGCATTTTCTGAACTTTCTAAAGCTTTATCAATTAATTTCACATAATCAGGGTTCTTAGCAGCAGCAAGAATTAGCGATGGATTGGTGGTAGCATCCCTTGGTTGAAATTTTTTTATCGAATCTAAATCTCCAGTATCAGCAACAACAACAGTCATTGAGGACAATTGTTCTAAAATTGATTTCATATCCAGATAATCATGTATATACATAAACTAGCTTTTATTTCTGATGAAATCATCAGATAATGAACTAAATATTTATAAAATTAGAAAATTTTAGGGTTTTTTAACAATCATTCCATGATCTTTAATATTAGGAGGTATTTTTTCAATTACAATTAGACTCTCGATAATTTCTTTAGCAACTGGTACAGCAACAGTTGAACCATATGCATAAGATTTAAATGGCTCATCAACGACTACAAGGACAGCATATTTCGGATCATTAACTGGTAAGGTCGCAACAAAACTGCAAACTTTTTTACTTGTATAGGAACCATTTAAGGCTTTTTGGGAAGTGCCCGTTTTCCCCGCTATTCTATAACCCTCGATTTTCACTCCAGATCCACTACCTTTATCAACTACACTTTCCATCCATTCAAGAACAGTTTTAGAGACTTCGTGTGAAAAAAGTTGTTTTTTTGGATTTTTATTAACTCTTTCTTTGAAAGTTGAGGTTACATGTGGAGTTACTTCATAACCACCATTTGCCAGAGCCGCATGAAGTTGAAGCAATTTAAGTGGCGAGATTGAGAAACCTTTGCCAAAAGAAGTTACCGCAGGCTCAATTGATTGATTTACAAACAAATCTTTTTTCTTTAGTTGGCCAGCAGTTGATTCAAATAAGTCAGTCTCTAAATTTTTATTTATACCTAAATTTTTTAGCCAATCCCAATAAATTGTAGGGTCTAAATTTTGCATTATTTTTACCATCCCAACATTACTTGAAACCTGCAAAACTTTTGGATAGTCAATGTATCCATTACCTTTTTTATCCCAATTAGAAATTGTCCATCCTCCAACATTAATTTTCCCAGTATCTTCGACTAATCCATCTTTCTGGATTACTTTTTCTTCTAAAGCTAAGGCAAGATTAATAGGTTTAAAAGTTGAACCAGGTTCAAATAAATCTTGAGAATACCAACCCCTAAAAAGTCCAGAATCATACTGCCAAAATTTATTTGGATCGTACGAGGGGACTGTAACCAAGGAGAGAATCTGACCATTATTAACATCCATAACTATGGCAAATCCCTTCTTTGCTTTCCATTTGCTTACTTGCTTTGATAATGCATTGAATGTAGCTTTCTGTAATTTTGAATCTATAGTTAGGCCTAAACTTTTGTAATCAGAAACAAAATCACCAGGGGCTGAATAATCCGGTAAAGGAGTTCCATCTCCTCCTTTTTTTATTAAATTACTTTTATTAAAAACTGTAATTTGATTATCTAAATGAAGCTCTAAACCTGCTGAAGCTATATTCTCATCATTAACAAAACCGACAAGATTAGAGTAAAGCTTCCCTTGTGGATAATATCTCTGCGAATATTTATATAAATCAATACCGCTTATTTGAAGGTTCTTAATCTTTTCAGCCTTTTCTTCGGAAATTTTATCCAAAAGCATGATACCACTCATTTTATTATTAAATTTTCTCAAAAGTATTTCACCATTTATATCCAAGATAGGTGACAATTTTTCTGCAACTTCTTTAATACTACGAACTCTGTTAATTGAATCACCAGGAAAATTAAAATATTTTGGATGGGCCCATAATTTATAGAGCGGTTTATCGTAAGCAACTAGTCTATTATTTCTATCAACAATTGCTCTCCTTTTTTTTAGGGCATTAGTTTTAGAAGACTGAATTAATTTAGCTTTCCTTTGCAAATCAGAGGCGTTAAAGACTTGCAATTTAACTAACCTACCAAACAAACAAAATATTAATAGTAAGCTAAAAATATAGAGAAATTTAAATCTTTTTTGATCAAGGGGTATTAGACGAACAATTTTTTTGTATTTTTTCATCAATATCCCCTTTGATATTTGCTATTACTAAAACCTTCAACGAAACTACTTAAATATTTCTTAAACAAACTTTCTTTTTTTTCTGGAAGCTTATCTAGATAGATTAAATCTTCAGGTTTAGTTTTTTTATAAATATTGAGAGACTCAAGTTCACTTATGTAAAATTCCTCAATTTTAGAAATATAATCTATGAGATTATTATTGAAGGCTCTTGTTTTTGATAAGTTTTTATATGTATTTGACCATTTTCTCTGACTATTAAAAGATAAGAAAAATAAGGTGAAAATTAATACCAAAAGAGAGATATTAATAGTGTCGAAAATTTGATGTATTAATTTGATATTAATTATGGATGCTTTTTCAGAATTATTTTTACTTTCATATGAAACTTTTTTTTTTAAATTAGGTTGATTCCCATAAAGTTTCATCTATGATTTATTTTTTTAATAAAGGAAGTGTTATTAATTAAATAAACATCTTTTTGTTTGATTCGCAAGTAAGAAATTAAATTCTTTATGTCCTCAATAAGAACAAATTTAAGAAAGTCAAGCCATTCCATAAAGAATGCATGATAACTGAAGAAAACAAACTTCCTGAAGCAATTCTTGTAATTGCTAATCCAATCCCTAGAACAAATAATGGTGGCATTTCTCCCAAACTTAAATGGGCTAATGCAAAGATAAAAGCTGAAACTATGATTCCCGAAATTACTCCAAAATCTCTTGAAAGAGTTGGTAGTAAAATACCGCGAAATATAATCTCTTCAAATAGAGGAGCTAATAGAGTTGTTGTTACAAATAATAAAAAAAATGATAAGTAATTATCATTATTAAGAACAATTTCCAGCAAGGGGTTACTACCATTCTGATTATCGATCAGACTATTCATAATTAGAGAGATCAATAAAACAAAAGGAACAATTGTTAACCAACCTTTAATTCCCTGAATAATTGCATATTTTATTGGCAAGAAATTGAACTGTAAATAATCCTTTTTAAAAGTAAATTCACCATTCAAGGATTTAATTTGATAAAAAACTATCCATAATGGAGGAATAGCCATAAAAAGATATCCAAAGAAAATTTTTAAAGATTGAGACAATTCATTAGAGATATCTTTAGAAAAAAGTTCGACCAAACTGATAGAAAATAAAGGTGATACCACTTCTCCTAGAACAACAAATCCGCCTGCAATTAATAAAACCATATCTATTAATTCTAAATCTAAGGATTTAATTTCTTTCCAACCAAACTTTTTCAAAGATATAGTTTTCCATAATATTTTTAAAGCCAGAATAGTGCCAATAAGTATTGTTAAAAGTGGTATTAGTCTTATAGCTAATATTTTAAAAAACATTTTGCTGGAAAATGATTTTGTTATTAATTCACTATCGTCAAAATCAAATTTCCGGCTTAAAAGGTGATATAAAAATCTATCATCTTTAAATAAATCAAATTTTTCAGAATTTACCTTATAGGAATTATTGTTAGATTTTTTTTCAATCTCATCAATCAGAAATTTATAGTTTTTATCTTCAAAATCTTTGGATATATTTTTATAGATTAAAGGATCATTTGATTCTGAAGTAATTATTCGAATTAATTTATTTCTTTCTGTTAGCTCTTCAAATGAGACATCAGAGAGTGATTTTTTTATTTGATCAACAGGATCATTAATGATAAAAAATTTACTAAGATTTACTGGTATTGATTGGACAGATAATTCAGCAATTTCTTGCTCTTTTTGACTAATATCAAATGAAACAGATGGCCTATTTAAACTGTCTCTCAATCCTTGTTGCCATACAAAAAAAGTTATGACGATAGAAATAAAAGCTAAAGTGAGCTTTGACTTGGAAGTATTTTTAAAGATCATAACTTATTATATTCTTGAAATTATAGTTAGTTATCATTGAATTTCCTTATAATTATGTATCTATTTTAATCACGCCATGAGATGATTAAATTACCTTAATTTTCAAATTTATATAATGGCTATAAGATTAGTTTTAGTTAGGCATGGACTAAGCAGTTTCAATGCAAAAGGATTAATTCAAGGAAGAACAGACGATTCATTATTAACTGATGAAGGATACGAACAAGCCCAAAAAGCAGGAAAAGCATTATCAAAAATAAACTTCGATAAAATCTATTCCTCCCCACTTGTCAGAGCGGCAGAGACTGCAAAAACAATTAAAAAGACCTTCAATAAAGAACAAAATATTGTATTCGATGATAATTTGCTAGAGGTAGATCTTAGTGAATGGTCTGGTCTAAAAATTGAGGAAATAAAAAAGAAATTTCCAGAAATTTACCCTATATGGAAAAATGATCCAGAAAATCTTATTTTAAAAAGAAATGATAATAAAACTTATAAACCAATTCAAGAGTTATTTTTTCAAGCAGCAAATTTTATAGAAGATATTTTAAAAATTTATCTAGACAAAGATGATGTAAATATTTTAGTTGTTGGACATAATGCAATTCTCAGATGTTTAATACTCTTCTTATTGGGAAAGCCTAAGCAAGGTTTTAGAAAAATAAGAATAGAAAATGCTTCTTTCTCGATACTCAATATTTCAAAGAAAAATAACTCTTTTAAGACTCAAATTGAATGCTTAAATCAAACTTCCCATCTTAATAAAAATATTCCAAATAAAATTGGAGATTCTAGAATATTTCTTATAAGGCATGGTGAAACTAACTGGAACAAAGAAGGTAGATTTCAAGGCCAAATTGATATCCCTTTAAATGAAAACGGAAAAGATCAAGCCAGAAAGACTTTTGAATATTTGAGAAATATTTCTTTCAATAAGGCATTTTCAAGTTCAATGAATAGGCCTTATGAGACTGCACAAATAATCCTTCAAAATAACAAAGATTTAAAAATTGAGAAAATAGATTCACTCGTAGAAATCAGTCACGGATTATGGGAGGGTAAATTGGAAGCAGAAATTAGAGGGGAGTGGCCTGCTTTACTAAAAAATTGGCATGATAAACCTGAAGAAGTAATAATGCCCGAAGGTGAATCTATAAAAGATGTATCAGATAGGTCATTAGAAGCTTTTGACAAAATTTGTTTATCTCAAAAGGATAATGATCAAACCCTCATGGTTGCTCATGATGCAGTCAATAAAACTCTTATTTGTAATATCCTTGGGATTAATTATTCAAATATTTGGATGATAAAACAGGGTAATGGCGGCATAACTATAATTGATCTTTTTAATGATCCTAATAAGCCCCCTGTGATTAGCGCTCTTAACATTACAACACACCTAGGGGGAATACTTGATTCAACTGCTTCAGGAGCACTTTAAATTAAGCCTCGTTAAAAATTTATCTTGATGAAGTCAGAGTCAAAAAAGGCTTCATTTACTGAAAAAGCCAAATTGACTAAAAGGCCAAAATCTGAAATATGCTTTACCAATTATCTCCTTTTTATGAAGAAATTTACTTCCAGGCCAATATCTGCCATCCCAGCTATTGGACCTGTTATCACCTAAGACTAAAAAATGATCTTTAGGCACTTTTGTATTTTCAAATTCACCACATTTATTAAAGAGGGATGATGAGCACTTGTAAGAGACATAAGGTTCATCAATTAATTTATTATTAATTATTAATTCACCCTTCTTGTTTATACTGACAATTTCTCCTGGGAGTGCCACCACCCTCTTAATATATGCATCGCAAGCTTGATCCCTCAAACCTGGAATAAAAGACATTGGAGGGAAACTCATAAAAAAACAATATCTTTTTTTTGGTAGAGGCTTAGATCTTGATGAAATTAATTTTTCGTCAAAGGAGTAAGGTGAGTTAAAAACAATAATATCGCCTCTTTTTGGTAAGGAGTTTCTTAGCGAAAATTTTTCAATAATTAACCTATCGTTTATTTGTAATTCTGGGAGCATTGAACCAGAGGGGATATAACGTGGTTCTGCCAAAAAAGATCTACAAGAAGAAACAAAAAAAGTTAATAGAATTAGAAGACCCCATTCTTTTAAAAAACTTTTTATTGAAATAGGCATAGGATTAATCAAGTCTTGATTTTCTAAACTTATAAAAATTGTTTTGCATATTCAATTTCGTTAAAACCTAATATTACTTTTTCCCCTTCGTAAATCAAAAATGGTCTTTTTATTAATTTGCCATCACTTAAAAGAAGTTGAATAATTTCTTCCTTTGACAAACGATCAATATCAAGATCAAGAGTTTTAAAGGCTTTACCTCTTGTATTAAAAATCCTTTTCTTATCATCAAAGCATTGTTCTAAGGCTAGATTTAAATAATTAACAAGTGGTGGTTCTTTTCCAATATCAATTAACTGAAATTCAAAATCTTTGCTTTCAAGCCACTTTGCAGCTTTTCGGCATGTAGAGCATTTTAAATAACTATAAAAAATTATTTTTTTCAATTTAATTTACTAATATTTGATTTCTTAAGTACTTTAAAATTTTTCTTTTTTAGAGGCATACAACTTTTCAATAAATTTTCAACTACATCAAAATCCCTCCAACCATCAATTTGTACTGTTCTTCCATCGAGTCCTTTACTCGTTCTAAAAAATTCTGCAACATCCTCAAGCTGATTAGGAGCAATTTGATTAATACTCACTATGTTAGCTTGCCTAGGATTAGCCATAGGCACACATAAAAGTTTTCCATCATATGCACCACAATCATGCATATCCAAAACTCCAATAGGTCTAGCTTTTATTAGACAACCCGCAAAAGTAGGTTCGTCCATTATCACCATTGCGTCAAGGGGAGCTCCATCTTCAGCAAGGGTATTTGGGATAAAACCGTAATCAAAAGGGTACCTCACTGAAGAATGTAATACTCTGTCTAGGGCCATTATTCCTGCGTCAGAGCAATATTCATATTTATTCCTACTCCCTGCAGGTATTTCAACAACAATATTCACTATTCCCTTCATTGGAGATGGAGGTATTGAACTAAGGTCCATCTTTTTTAAAATCGTGATTATGAATTATCTTGTTTCCTTGAGATAAGGGTCTGCCAATTAAAATGCTTATTGAAGGTAAAAAAATTGTCAAAAAGGCAAAAATAATACCTAAAGATGTTATTGATAAACTCCTCATACTTAAGGGGTCATCATCATCTCTTTCAAAATCATTTCGAGCAGAACCATGAGAAGATTCTTCGCTTGATTTACTTTGAATAAACTGCTTTGATTTCGTGTAACTCAAGAACTCTTAATTAATAAAGATTAAGGAGATAATTAAACATCATTATCCTACATTCAAAATGTCAATAAATCAAAACATTGATTAGTGACTTTTTAATTACTCTTTTTCTAGCAAAGACCTAATAGATTTTAGTTCGTCTAATATTTGCGCCAGTATATTTTGAGCAGCAGACGAAGGTGTATTAAAGACCTCTACAGTAACTTCTTTTATTCTTAAGATATCTTTTGCAAATCTTGCTACTTCATTAGGATGGAATTTCAAAGGATCTTTTTGATCAGTCCGAAATTCGGGATTTAATTTTCTTGGATTAAAACTAGGGTTTAGATTTCTTAAATCTGTATTTGTATACCTATAGACAGAAGCTCTTGATCTATTTAGGAATTTTTGAACTTCGTCAATACATACTAATTCCTCTTCACTGGAAATATTAGAATCTATATTTTCCATAAACTTAAGAAAATGATTAACTAGTAATGAACTTTTTAAAGAGTTTGCATTTCATTACTGAAGAAGTTAGCAGAAAGAACATTCTTAGACTAGCCGCGTTGAGGGACTCAAGACACTTTGAATTATTTTTTCACCTTAATTGATAAAATTAAATATTACCTAAGGATTTTTCTGTATGCGCGTGACCACCTCATTTCCTCTGGGGACACTTCGTGACACACCTTCTGAAGCTGAGATTATTTCACATCAATTACTCTTAAAAGCTGGGTTTATTCGCAGAGTTAACAGCGGTATTTATGCATACATGCCACTAATGCTTAGAGTTATTGAAAAAATATCCGCAATAATAGAGAAAGAACTTAATAATATTGGCTGTACAAAATTACTATTACCCCAACTTCATCCTGCAGATTTATGGAAAAAAAGTGAAAGGTGGGAAGGATATACCGCAGGTGAAGGAATAATGTTTAATCTCAAAGATAGACAAGGTAAAGAATTTGGTTTGGCACCAACTCACGAAGAGGTGATCACCAGTATTGCATCAGAAATAATCAACTCATATAAGCAATTACCTCAATGTTTTTACCAAATTCAGACAAAATTTAGAGATGAAATAAGGCCAAGGTTTGGATTGATGAGAAGTAGAGAATTTATAATGAAAGATGCTTATTCTTTTCATTCTTCAGAAAACGATCTAGCTTATTTCTATGAAAAAGTGGGCAATGCTTATGAAAATATCTTTAAATCTTGTGGACTACAGACAGTAGGGGTTGAAGCTGATAGTGGAGCAATTGGTGGTGCTTCATCTAAAGAATTTATGGTCACTGCTGATTCTGGGGAAGATTCCATTTTGTACACTCAAAGCGGTTCTTATGCTGCCAATATCGAAAAAGCTGTTTCTCTACCCTCTCAACCTATTCCACTAAAAGATAATTTTGCAGATTGGTTGGAAACGCCTCATCAAAAAACAATCCTAGAAGTTTGCAATAATAACAATTTAGACCCAAGTCAGATTATTAAAGTAGTAATATTCCTTGCACAATTCGAAGGTAATTTTGAAGTCCCAATACTTGCATGCATAAGAGGCGATCAACACATTAATGAAGTAAAGCTTTTTAACTTAATCAATAAACTTCATCACTTTAATCTCCTTAATCTTAAAAAGATTGAAGACAAAAATACTATCGAAAAAAATCTAGTTGATTTAACCTTAGGTTTTATTGGGCCAGATTTAGATAATAAAACTATTAAAGCTAGTTCTAATTGGGAAAAAAAATGGACAAGAATAATTGACTATTCTGCAAGTGACCTTTCAAAGTTTATAAGTGGAGGGAATAAAGTTAATTTCCATAAAGTTTTTCAAGAATTTTCTTTTGATTCGAACGACTATCTAATTGGGGATATCAGGAATGCCAAAAAAGGAGATAAAGTAAGTATTTATGATGATCAAGAACTTAAAGAAAAAAAAGGTATCGAGATTGGACATATTTTCCAACTAGGTCAAAAATATAGTGAAAAATTAAATGCAAAGTTCTCTGATAAGGACGGTCAGTTAAAAAATTTATGGATGGGTTGTTACGGAATAGGAGTGACAAGAATAGCTCAAGCGGCTATCGAACAGAATCATGATCAAAAAGGAATTTGTTGGCCTATCCAGATTTCTCCTTTTGAAGTTATTATTATACCAACAAACCTAAAAGATCCTATTCAAAGTGATCTTACTGAGCAAATCTATAACAACTTTTTAATTAATAAAATTGATGTCCTTCTTGATGATAGAAACGATAGAGCTGGAGTGAAATTTAAAGATGCCGAATTAATTGGTATTCCTTTTCAGATAATTATTGGCAGAGATTCTATTAATAAAGAAGTAGAACTTTTATGCAGAACAAATAATACTAAGATTAAAATTAGTGCTGATAAATTGTTAGAAACATTTATTTCCGAATCTAAAATAATGTACAATAAAAAGTCTTGAGGCTTATTTTTTTTTGGGAGCTAAATTATGTTACTGAAATGGACATCAAAATTATTTTTCAAGAATCTTACCAAAGCTATATCTTTTGCAATATCCTTAATTGTTGCTTTTACACTATTTAGTTCCCCTTCCATAGCTGCAAAAACCGCTATGACAGGTGACTATACAAAGGATACAATTTCAGTTGTTAAAACATTACAAACAGCTGTTGATAGTCCAAAAGATTCTCCAAATAAAGATGAAATAAGAAGTGAGGCTCTTACACTCATAACTGACTATATTTCGAGATATAGAAATAGAGGGATGGTGAATAAAACACAATCATTTACTACAATGCAAACAGCATTAAATGCTATGGCAGGTCATTACAAAAACTTTGCAAGTAGACCTTTACCAGATAAACTTAAGGAGCGTTTAACCAAAGAATTTTCTCTTGCTGAAAAAATGGTTCTAAGAGAAAGTTGATACAATTCATTTACTTTTTAAAAGTAAACCAAGATTTTTGAATATATTAAATATTCGCACAAAAATAATGCTCTTCTAAAATTGGCCAATGTTGTTGTAATCGGAGCCCAATGGGGTGACGAAGGAAAAGGTAAAATAACGGATTTACTCAGTCGTTCGGCAGATGTTGTCGTTCGCTACCAAGGCGGAGTAAATGCAGGTCATACAATTGTTGTAGATGATAAAGTCTTAAAATTACATTTAATTCCCTCAGGGATACTTTATAAAAATACCTCTTGTCTAATCGGTTCGGGAACTGTTGTAGATCCCAAAATCTTGCTTAAAGAAATTGACATGTTAATTGATAATGGAATTGATATCTCAGGATTAAAAATTTCATCAACCTCACATGTAACAATGCCCTACCACCGAATTTTAGATAAAGCGATGGAGGCTGATAGAGGTTCGAACAAAATAGGGACAACAGGTCGTGGGATTGGCCCAACTTATGCGGACAAGTCACAAAGAAATGGCATTAGAATAAGAGACTTGCTCAATAAGCAAAGGCTAAAGGATGTGATAGAAATTCCATTAAGAGAAAAAAACGGTCTTTTAGAAAAAATCTATGGCATAAAACCACTTAAATTAGAAGATATTGTTGAAGAATACCTTGACTATGGGGAAAGGTTATCAAAGCATATAGTTGACTGTACGAGGACTATCCATGCAGCCTCGAAAAACAAGAAGAATATTCTTTTCGAAGGTGCTCAAGGGACTCTACTTGACTTAGATCATGGGACTTATCCTTTTGTTACCTCATCAAACCCTATATCAGGAGGTGCATGTATTGGGGCTGGAGTGGGTCCAACTTTAATTGATAGAGTCATAGGTGTCGCAAAAGCTTACACCACAAGAGTAGGTGAAGGTCCATTCCCAACTGAATTACAAGGAAGTATAAATGATCAACTCTGTGATAGAGGCAGTGAATTTGGAACCACTACTGGGAGAAGGAGAAGATGTGGGTGGTTTGATGGAGTTATTGGTAAATATGCTGTATCTGTGAATGGTCTTGATTGTTTAGCCATTACGAAACTCGATGTGTTAGATGAATTAGATGAGATTCAAGTTTGCATTGCATATGATCTCGATGGAGAGGAAATAGACTACTTTCCTACAAATGCAGATGACTTAAAAAAATGTAAGCCAATCTTCAAAAAATTAAAAGGTTGGCAATGTTCAACTGCAGATTGCAGAAAACTATCTGATCTCCCAGAGAATGCTATGAATTATCTAAGATTTTTAGCTGAATTAATGGAGGTACCAATTGCCATTGTCTCGTTGGGGGCGAATAGAGATCAAACCATAGTAATTGAAGACCCAATACATGGTCCTAAAAGAGCACTGCTAAGGTAATTTAGTTCCAAATTAATGAAGGAATCCTTTAGACATTTTGAACAGAAAAAAGTTGATCTCATTGGTCTGGGCAACGCAATAGTAGATATTATTGTAAATGTTGAAGATGAGTTTCTTGAGATACATAATCTAGATAAAGGATCAATGAATCTAATTAATTCTGATGAATCTCAGAGATTGTTAGAAAATTGCAAAGTAATCAAACAAATTTCAGGTGGGTCCTCAGCAAATACCGTTGTTTCTTTAGCAGAATTAGGCAATCATGTGCAGTTTATTGGAAGAGTGAAAAATGATCAATTTGGGAATTTCTTTTCTGAAGATATAAAAAAAAGTAAAACTATATTTAATACTCCACCTACTATTGAAGGTGCTCCAACAGCTCATTCAATCATTTTGGTTACACCTGATGCACAAAGAACTATGTGCACTTACCTAGGAGCATCTGTTGAATTTGAACCAAAAGACATTGACTTTACTTTAATTAAAGAAAGTAAATACTTATATTTAGAAGGATATTTATGGGACAGCGAATTAGCTAAAAAAGCTTTTATTAAAGCCGCCCAAATTGCAAAACAATCTAATACAAAAATAATCCTTTCTTTGTCTGATTCATTTTGTGTAGATAGACATCGTGAGAGTTTCTTGGAATTAATTTATGAATATGTAGATATTGTTTTTTGTAATGAATCCGAGGTGTTAAGTCTATTTAAAAATGATATATTAGCAAGCTGCCAAGAAGACCTATTTTCCTTATGTGAATTGGTCATAGTAACTCTTGGTAGCAATGGTTCTCTAATTGTTAACAAAAATAATGTTGAAATAATTGAGTCAATAACGAAAGGCAAGATTATTGATACGACAGGAGCGGGAGATATCTATGCCGGAGGATTTATCCATGGATTAATAAACAATTATTCCCTAAAAAAATGCGGAGAGATTGCTTCAATTTGTGCTGGGCAAATAATTACGCAATTAGGATCCAGAACAGATATTGATCTTAAAGAGTTAATAAAATAGTTTAATCAAAAAGTCTTATTCAACCAATCATAATACTTCATCTCAGCATGGTATTTTTTGTAAATAATTTGAGGGACATCATATGTAGAATTTTTGTTTACGAAATCAATTAAACAATCTTTAAATTCTAGTTTACTTTTTATTGTGATTTCAAACTCTTTAGTTTCTTCAATATCATTATCCCACTTATAAATTGAAAAAATTTGCTTTATCGAAACACAAGCTGCAAGTTTATTTTGTATTAATAATTTAGCCATTCGCAAAGCATTTGCTTTACTTGATTCAGTTGTGATCATAACTAATACTTCCATAATGAATTAAAAATCAATATTTTTTAATTATGTGATTTATTAAATTGTGATATTGATCAAAAGAGTAAGAAAAATCATTTTTAACTTTCGGCCTTTTAACCAAAAATAACTTCATCTTACTTCCAGAAACTATACTCTCCCAGTTTTTCTGAGAATAACTTCCAGATTCTCTGCATAAAACATAATCTATCTCCCAAAAATCGCAAAGTTTTTTTTCTAAATTGCTTCTATTATTTTTACTCGGTTCAAGTATCGCTATGTTTGAATTTTTAATACATGATCCAAAAGCTTTAGTTATACTCTCATAAGTTGGAAGTACCCTTGTAAATACATTTGCTTTACAATTCATATAATAACTAGCTGTATCGTTAAGGAATCTTGATCCTATTGCAAGAAGAATATTCTTATTCTCAATATCAACATTATTTATATCCTTTAAATGATTAATATAAAAAAAATTATTAGTGTTATTAATTAGAGATTTCCTCTCAAATATTAAAAGAGGTGCATTAATCTCTTTACATGCATTATTAAGATTTTTAGAAATTATTACGGCAAAGGGATGAGTAGCATCGACAACGCATGTGATTTTATTTTTATTTATAAAATTAATTATTTGATCTTTATTATTTAATTTCCCCGTAATGATATGTAACTTTGGATTCTCAATATAAGCTTGCCCTGCTTTATAAGTTAAAACACTTGCAAAGACTGAATAATTAAGTTCAAGAAGCCTATTAGCTATTACAGGTCCATCCGAAGTTCCTGATAGGATCCAAACATTTTTATAGCAATTTCTTTGATTCTGCATCAGTATGTCTTTAATTAAATAGTAAGTAATGAATCATTGTTTAATTCAGGCGATCATTAATAGCGCTCCCCAAATGAGGTATACCAAAGAAAACCAAACTCCAATAGCAGAAATGATTGTTAATTTTAAAGGATTACGTAGTGAAGATCCAACCAGAGATCTCAAGATTATAGGATGGGGAAATATTGCTCAAGAAATGGTAGATGAACTTAAGGAGGGGCAAAATATTGTTATTGAGGGAACTCTAAAGATGAATTCTGTCACTAGAAAAGACGGAACGAAAGAAAAGCAAGCAGAACTAACAGCTTCAAAAATTCATCAAATATCGCCAGTTGATGTTATTAAGTCTGATCAAAAAGAAAATAATGAGTCACTTGAAAATAAAGAAACGGCCAAAAAATCTAGTTGGGATAGTTCGCCTTTAGTACCTGAAGTTGACGAAATACCTTTTTAAATCAAATATCAACATTATTTTCTTGAACACTTATAATTAACTTGCTTATTTTTCTTTCAAGCTCGGCAAGTTCGCTTCTGATTTCTGGCCATTTACCCTTATCAAGATTTTCTAGTAGCCATGCTCTATCTTGATCAAGTTTAAAAATTAAATCTCCTTGATTTGCAGTATTAGGATCTTGCATAATACTTGTTAGCCCTTTTAAAGCTCATTCTACTAAATCAAAATGATGAAATACTTATCGCCTGGAAACTTAATCGTAACCGCTGGGGGTATATTAGCTTTTGTTGGAATGACTGCTTATTTTACAGACTCAGTGAATTTAAGTGTACCTACTTTTTTTTATGGAGTACCTATTTTCCTAATTGGCTTAGGCTTAAAGACGTCCGAAATACCTCCTGTAGAGTTATTTGATAAGACAAATTTTGCGACAAATAAATTTAATAGACCAAAAGAACTAACAGCATTAGTTAAAGACGTTACAAGATGGAGGTATGGGATAAAAGCTCATCTTGAATCGTCATTAGAATCTTTAAATTTGTGGGACGAGGATAACCCCCCTCAATTAAAAGAAATAGAAGAGATTACAAAGGAAGAAAAAAATGGTCTCAGAATGCGTTTCGAATTAAATGCTGTCCCTATAGAAAAATGGATTGAAAAACAAGAAAGATTAAATAGGTTTTTCGTCAAAGGTCTTGAATCAGAATTTATTATCGACGATAATAAAAAAGAATTTGATTTTATTCTCTTTTATTAAATATGGGGATATATTTGTAAAAACCTAATTTCTCAATTCAATCAAGTTTTAATGAATTTTAATAATGAATGATTCTCAAAGAGTATCAATATTAAGCGAAGCACTTCCATATATACAAAGTTTCTCAGGTAGAAAAATTGTTATCAAGTATGGTGGTTCTGTTATGGAAAATGATAATTTAAAAAATGCTTTTTTTAGAGATATTGCACTTTTATCAACAGTTGGGGTTTGTCCGATAGTAATTCATGGAGGTGGACCAGAGATTAATAATTGGTTAAAGAAATTAGAAATATCTCCTAAATTCGAAAATGGATTAAGAATTACTGATCAAAAAACAATGGAAATAGTCGAGATGGTTCTAATGGGTAGAGTTAACAAACAAATTGTAAAAGGGATTAATAAAACTGGATCCTTAGCTGTTGGAATATCGGGTCTTGATGGCAACTTAATTCAATCTAGAGAACTAGGAGATGGGAGCCATGGGTTAGTAGGAGAGGTTACAAAAATCAACCCTGAAGTATTAGATCCTCTTATTCATAAAGGATATATCCCAATTATTTCTAGCATTGGATCAACTTTGGAGGGTATTTCCCATAACATCAATGCAGATTTTGTTGCTGGAGAAATTGCTGCTGCAATAAATGCAGAAAAACTTATTCTTCTTACTGATACACAAGGTATTTTAAAAGAAAAAGATAACAAAAATAGTCTTATTGAAAAAACTAATCTAAAAGAAGCAAGAGATTTAATTGATAAAAAAATTGTAACTGAAGGTATGATTCCAAAGACAGAATGCTGTATAAGAGCTTTAGCCCAAGGAGTCAAAGCAGCACACATTATTGATGGGAGAATAGAACATTCATTACTTCTTGAGATTTTTACAAATTCCGGAATAGGTACAATGATAGTCGCCTAACCTATGAAAACTTATGAGCAAGTTTTAGAAAAAGTAGAACTTGCTTTAGCTAAAGGTGAATATCATTATTGCATTGAATTTCTTTTGCCCATAATCGAATCATTTCCTTTATCAAATAAAGAGGGAGTAAATTTAAGAACAATCTTAATTACTGCTCTATGTGGTATCAACAAAAGGGATGAGGCTAAAAGGTTTTGTAAAGAACTTCTAAAATCTTACGATAATAAGACGAGAGAAAATGCAAAATATTTGATGGAAGTTATAGACTCTCCTGACATTAAAAAGCCAGAAAATTGGAACGTACAGTTTGAAAGCGACCCATCACTCAATAAAAAATCTCTTAACTCACTGCGCCCAAAACAAGGAGTATTGAAGAAAAAAAAATTTATTAATGTAACTGAGACACCAACTGGTGAAACAAAACCTTTTCAAAAAGGGTTTTCACTCATCATTTTTTTAATAC
>QCNI01000011.1 GCA_003213255.1 Prochlorococcus sp. AG-424-P16 | reverse complement strand
TGTAGAGATGAATCCTCTAATAGGTATTAAAAATAATGTATTTTCCACCCAAGCACTTTGCGAAATTTCCAAAGAATTAAAAATTTCTAAAGAATCCTTATCTCTACTGATAAAGCCGTTAGACCAACCAACATAATGGGAGCATCGAAAAGGTTGGCTGAACTAATCGTTCAAGTTTATGCGGAGGAAAATGAGGTAAACAGCATTAACTCATTACCTAAAACAAAATTTTCAATGGTTAGATTTGGCAATGTACTTAATTCTTCCGGTTCTGTAGTGCCAATTTTTAAAGAGCAAATCTCTAATGGGGGACCTATCACAATTACTCATCCAGATATAATTAGATACTTTATGACTATTGAAGAGGCTGCTCAATTAGTAATTCAAGCATCTAAACTTGCTTTGGGTGGTGACTTATTTGTATTGGACATGGGAAGCCCAGTAAAGATACTTGAATTAGCAGAACAAATGATCAACTTGAGTGGTCTAAAATTAAAAAATAAGTCTAATAAAGAGGGAGATATTGAAATAGTTTTTACAGGATTAAGACCTGGAGAAAAGCTTTATGAAGAACTTTTAATTGATGCAGAATGTCTTAAAACTTCTCATCCTTTAATATTTAGAGCATTAGAGAAATCTATTAAACCAGAAAAACTATGGGAAAATTTAGATAAACTTAAAACGTCAGTTAGAGATCATAATCAAGAAGAATCAATTGAGATTTTATCTGATTTAGTTCCTGACTGGGAAAGGAATAAAAATCTTTAAAGATTATATTTTTCTCCATACTGCTAAGAGCTTTCCTTGGATTACAATTTGATCAAGATCTAAAATAATCGGTTCATAACTTGGATTTGCAGCTTCTAAATAAACTTTTTCATTACGTTTAAAAAAATATTTTAAGGTTGTACCCAATCCTTGTACCATTGCACTAACGATTGTTCCATTCCTTACAGAGTATGAATCTGTCAATGGTTCCATCAAAACCATATCTCCATCGGCAATACACGCATCTATCATTGAATCCCCATTGACTGTTAAAGCGAAAATATTTTTCTTTTTTAAAACTTCTGAAATATCTAAATTTTCTTGAACATCAGAATAAGTTTCAATTAAACCGCCAGCCGCTACTGAGCCCATAATTGGAACCCCTTCCACTACTTCATCTACTATTTGCATCGTTCTTGCTTTACCCTCCTGCCATGAAATATATCCTTTTTCTTGTAAGTGCTTTAAGCGACTCTGAATTGGTGCAGGAGATTTTAGTCCCATTGCTTGCATCATCTGTCTAATTGATGGGCTATGTTGGAAATTTTTCATATATTCTTTTATCCATCCATACAACTCATTTTGAGCCTGTGTAAGATTATCATCAGCAGAAGTTGACATAAATAAAACAAATGTACGCTAATACATTTGTACCTCTTTATTGATTAGGTTGCAAGCAAGTTCAAGAAAGTAGGCAAAATAAAATCGCTTGTTGAACATGCATTCTATTTTCTGCTTGATCAAAAATTCTACTATTTTTACCTTCAATCACCTCATCAGTTATCTCTTTAGACCTATAAGCAGGAAGGCAATGAAGAACTATTACATCTTTAGCGGCCTTGCTTACTAAATTACTGTCAATAGTAAATCCTTTGAAATCTATTTCTTTTTTATCTTTTTGATTTTCCTCTCCCATAGATGACCAAACATCTGAATATAAAACGTTTGCTCCTGAAACAGCATTATATGGATCATTTGTGATCTTCAACAAATTTCGATTTTTATATATTTCGTACGCTTTCTTAATAACTGTTGGATTTGGTTCGTAACCTTTTGGACAAGCAATTCTGACTTCAACCCCTAATAAAGCGCCACATAATATAAGAGAATTGGCAACATTATTTCCATCTCCAATATATGTCAGAATTACATTTTCAAAATTTACAAATTCTTCTTTTATTGTTAAAAAATCTGCCAAAGCCTGACATGGATGTTCTAAATCAGTTAGAGCATTAATTACTGGATTTGTGGACCATTTTGCATACTCTTCTATATCTGAATGATTGAAAGTTCTTATTGCAAGCACATCACAATATCTACTTAAAACCCTTGCTGTATCCTTAATTGGTTCTCCCCTACCAATTTGTGAAGTAGTCGGATTTAGATCTACTGTTGTCCCTCCAAGTCTTGACATTGCCACTTGAAAACTTACTCGGGTACGAGTAGATGCTTTATCAAAAACTAGACCTAAAACTTTATTATTTAATTCGATCTTTAAATTATTATTTTTAAAATTATTTGCTAAGTCTAAAATATGTAATACTTCTTGCGTTGATATATCCAAGCTTGATAAAAAGTTTTTGTTAGCAAGCCTGTGGGATTTTTGCATAAATATATTTCTAAGGAAGTTTAAATTCTATTATGCAGGCATTTTAGTTTCCGCGAGTAGATTTTTTAAATCTTCTCCTTCAATAACTTCTTCTTGAAGAATTTTCTGAGAAATTGATTCAAGCAATGGTAAGTTATTTCTTAAAATATTTAGAGCTGTTTCATGGGCATCATCAACTAAATCTCTTACTTCTTTATCTATTGCTTGAGCAGTAGCATCACTAACTGACCTCCTTGGGTTATTACCATTTCCTAAAAATTGTCCACCTCCTTGTTTATCGTAGGCTAAAGGGCCGAGTATATCACTCATTCCAAAAGTACCTACCATTTGTTCAGCTATATCAGTAGCTCTTTGTAAATCATTAGAGGCACCTGTGGTAATTTTTCCAAAAACTACCTCTTCAGCAGAACGACCACCTAGCAAAGTTGCGATTTGGCCTTTTAATTCTTCTTTAGAATTAAGGAATCTTTCTTCAGTAGGGAGTTGAAGAGTATAACCAAGTGCACTCATACCTCTTGGCACAATTGAAATCTTCGCAACTTTTGAGCCTCCCGGCATAAGATGGCCTACAATTGCATGACCAACTTCATGATAAGCAACGACTTTCTTTTCATCTTCTTGTAAAACACGGCTCTTCTTTTCCAAACCGGCAACAACTCTCTCTATCGCTTCACTTAAATCTTGTTGTTCAACACTTTTTCTTTTCGCTCTAGCTGCAAGTAAAGCAGCTTCATTGACCATGTTTGCCAAGTCTGCTCCTGCGAATCCACTAGTAGCTTGAGCTATAGAATTTAAATCTATAGAATCTGATAATTTAACTTTTTTAGTATAAATCTCTAAAATTGTTTTTCTTCCAGACAAATCAGGTCTATCAACTAGTACTTGTCTATCAAACCTACCAGGTCTCAATAGAGCTGCATCTAGAACTTCTGGTTGGTTAGTTGCAGCAAGGACTATAACTGGCTTATCTGCAGATGCAAAGCCATCCATTTCAGTAAGAAGCTGATTTAAAGTTTGTTCTCTTTCATCATTTCCCCCAACTACACCCATAGATCCAGATCGACTCTTACCGATAGCATCCAATTCATCAATAAAAATAATACATGGAGCTTTTTTCTTTGCTTGTTCAAATAGATCTCTTACTCTTGCAGCACCTGCACCAACAAAAAGCTCAACAAATTCAGAACCTGAAATTATGAAGAAAGGAACTTCTGCTTCTCCGGCAACCGCTTTTGAAAGAAGAGTTTTACCTGTTCCTGGAGGTCCCACAAGAAGCACCCCTTTTGGTATTCGCGCACCGATATCTGTATATCTCTCAGGTTTTTTTAGAAAATCAACTATTTCAGTTAATTCGTCCTTAGCTTCATCAACACCAGCGACATCAGCAAATGTTACTTTTGATTCATCATCAGGCACGTAAACTTTTGCTTTACTTTTAGTAAAACTAAGAGCTCCCTGAGCGCCACCGCCACCCATACTTCTTCTAGCAAAGAATTGTAAAACAAGGATAAAAATTAAAGGAGGAACCACCCAACTCAATATGGTTGAGAAAAAATTAGGTTTTTTGGGAGGAGCGGCAGCGAATTCCACACCTTTACTTTCTAACCTTTGAGGAAGGTCCATATCAAATATTGGGGTTGTCGCTAAAACAGAAGGAGCACCTTCTTCAGCTCCATTTAACTCGTATCTAATTTGTTCTTGAGTGATATATGCACGCTTAACTTCACCATCATTAACCTGATCAATAAATAAAGAATAAGGAACTCTGGGGATTTGCATATTTTGATTAGGGAAAAGACTACTAAATAGAAGTAATGCTCCAACTCCTATCAAAATAATATTTACAATTCCGAATCTTCTATTAGGTTGATTATCGTCTTGTCTTATTGGCATAGTTATGACTGATTTTGAACTTATTATAAACTAAATGAAGAGTTTCCGTATCTGCATGATTTTTTTTGGGTAAGAACCGTACGGTACTTTGACCCATAAAAATTAGTATAAAAAATTAATTTTTGAATGAACTCTTAACACATATATCATTTCCAATCAAACTAAACTGAGAATCACTTAATTTAATAATTTCGTGCATTTCTCTAAATTCAAAATCACCAAGGGGATTCATAATATTTTCCCCACCTAAAATTTTTGGGGCAATAAAAGTTATAAGTTCCTGAATACAATTTGATTGAAGAGCGGCAGTAGCCAAACCAGGGCCACATTCCCAAAGAACCTTATTACAGCCTCTTTTTGCAAGTATTTTTGAAATTAACTCTGGATTATCTGATAATACCTTTTCAACCTCCACACATTTTGGAATCCTTGAGAGGTAGCTTTCATTTGCTGTAGAAGAATCATAAATAACTAAAGTTTTTGCCTTACTACAATCCCAAAGATTGGATTTTGAAGGAAGATCTAAACTTTTTGTGAAAACAACTCGCAAAGGCTCAGGATTTTTTGAACCTCTGGTAGTCAAAAGTGGGTTGTCTCTTCTTAATGTATTTCCCCCAATGATTATTGCATCAAATTCTGCTCTAAAAGAATGAACTAATGACCTTGATTCATCATTAGTAATCCATTTACTTTTTCCATTTTTTAAAGCTATTCTTCCGTCAATACTCATCGCCCATTTAAGAACACCAAATGCTTTTTTAGTAGTATTCCTATGAATAAAAGCCTTATTTAGATCTAAGGATTCTTTTTTACATAATCCTAAGTGAACTTCTATTCCAGCTTCCTTTAGAAGCTTAATACCTTTACCAGAGACTCTTTTATCAGGGTCTTTAATAGATATATATACCTTTTTCAACCCATAGGATATTACCTTATCTACGCATGGAGGTGTTTTGCCTTGATGACAACAAGGTTCAAGATTCACATACATTGTCCCACCTTTAGCATCCTTTTTTAAATTATTAAAAGCCATTGCCTCTGCATGCGGCATCCCTGCCTTGAAATGAAACCCTTCTGAAATAAGACTTCCATTCTTATCAAGTATCACCGCTCCCACCCTAGGATTAGGACTAGTTGTATTTTTACCTAAAGAAGCCAAAAAAATTGCTCTTTTCATCCATTTTGTATGGCTTACATTGTTTTCAGACATCCCCAAAATTCAAATTCAGTTTATTGATCTCCACTCTTTAACAACGAAGGGAGGAACTGGCAACTCAGAAAAAACTCCTGACAAAGATAATCTTAATGGTCTATTTTTATCTAAATTTTTAATCAATTCATCAAGATCGAACTCTGCTGCAGCTTGTCTTCCATCATTTGCTAATTCCAAATTAAGTAGTGTTTTATCATCTAAAAGCCACTGTTTTCTACCTGATTCAACCCTCAAGTCAGTGGGATGATCAATCCTTAAATTTCCTGGATATCCTATTACTCTCAAGATCAATTTATCTTCAAAAAAAGGAGATTTATAAGCCACTAATTGCCAAGTTTCAAAGTCCAAGTCTCTTAAAAACTCACTGCTAGAATTCATTAACTCCCCATTTATTTCTGTTTCTGCAATTTCTGCAGATACTTTTAATGGGTTAAAAATAAAAGATAGTAGTAAAAGTAAAGGTAAAATTCCTTTTAAAAAAATATTTTTATTTAATTTTGTAATTTTCTTCATTTTCTGAATCCATAAGGGCATCTAGAGTTACAGCTGTTCTCACAATAGCTTGATATCTCTTAATTATTTTACGATTTTTTTCTATAACTCGAGATAAATTTAAAGTGTCTTTTTCAGAATAGCTAGATGTTAAATCGTTAGAATCTTCTTCAATAAATTCAAATTCACTATCTTTATTAATTAGAGTTAGCAATAAATCATGTAATCTCTTTCTCCTTTCAGACAATTAATTTACTATGGTAACTCGAATAATAATAAGATAATTTAATAAAACATTCAAACAATTTAGTTCCATTTCATTAAACATTGATGACTAAAGTTAATAGAAAAATTTATATAATTGGGATTAATTCTTATAAATTTGAAGATCTATCTTTCAAATTGCAAAATCTATTCTTAGAAACAGAAAATATTGCAGTTCCAAATTCATATTTTGAAGAAATTAAATCATGGAGCGAAGATGGTTTCTTAAAAAAGAAATCATTTTTTTCGAGTAAAAGTAATAACGAACTTATTAACTGGCTTAGATCTCAAAAAAATGATGTTATTTTAATTTCTAGAGGAGATCCACTTTGGTTTGGAATTGGGAGAATATTACTAGAAAATTTTTCAAAAGAAGAATTAAGTTTCTACCCTTCAAATACTTGCATTCAATTAGCATTTAGTAAGTTAAAAATTCCGTGGCAAGATACTGTTAATGTAAGTATTCACGGTAGAGATTCTACTAAGTTAGTTGAGGCTCTTAAAGCAAAGCCTTCGAGTTTGTCTATTATTACAGATTCAAATAATCAAAGTTTAGAAATAATCAAAGAAAACTTATCGGAATTAAATCTGATTGACTTCTATGATTTTTGGCTCTGTGAAGAAATTGGATTTGAAAATGAAAATATAAGAAAATTAAATCTTAAGCAGTCGTTGCCTTCTGAAATATCAAATTTGAACATAGTAGTTCTTACAAAAACAAAGAAAAATAACTCAAATAATAATAATCCTCTTTTCGGAATCAGTGACCATATTTTTAAAACTTTTGATGACCGACCAAATTTATTAACTAAAAGGGAGGTTCGCGTTCAAATATTAGCCGATCTAGAGCTTCCTAAAAACGGTGTCATCTGGGATATAGGAGCAGGTTGTGGGTCAATAGGTTTAGAAGCGTTAAAATTAAGGCCTAATTTAGATTTATTTTGTATCGACAAAAGGATTGGTTCAAAAGCATTAATACTAGAAAACTCAAAAAGGCTTGGTGTTAAACCAAAATTTATTATTGAGGAAGACGTAAATAATACCTTGAATATGAGGAATTTAAGTTCGTTTGATAAACCAAATAGATTAGTCATTGGAGGATGTGATAAAAAGACTAAACTTCAAGTTATTAATAACCTTTCTCAAGGTATGAGTATGGGAGATATTATCGTTATCCCGATTATTGACATTCAAATTGTCAAAGAATTAAAAGAAGAATTAGAAAATAAGAATTTTAAAACAAATTTAAATTTAATTCAGACATATAAAAGCTTAAGTATCGCTGAGGGAATGAGATTAGAACCAAATAATCCTGTTTTTCTTTTAAAAGGAAAAAAATATATTTAAATAATCGTTATTTGTTAGGTTTTGCCACATGGGGCAAACCCCAACCTAGTTTATTTCTTAAAACTTGGAAAAACTCATGATCTTCAAGTCTAATAAACTTTACTGAGTGTTTACTTTTTCTTATTAAAACTCTATCTTCAGGCCAAACATAACAACCAGCATTTCCGTCTACTACCATAACCAATCTTTCGGGAGTTGCGGGGAAAACAGTTACTGGCTCTGAATCATTAAAAACCAAAGCCCTAGACGCCAATGAGTGTGGAGCAATTGGAGTTAATTGAACGACTGGACAATCAGGTGTAATAACTGGACCTCCAGCACTCAATGAATAAGCAGTTGAACCAGTTGGAGTAGATAAAATCACTCCATCAGCTGAGATATCCACAGGAGCATGTCGGCCAATAGAAATCTCAAAATGACACATGCTTGTCAGAGGTTCTCTATGAAGAGCCATCTCATTAAGACAGAGAGACTCCCATCTCCTCTGATCATTCCTCATTACACTAATTATAAAACAAGTTCTCTCTTCAATATCCCAATTTCCTGCAATAATTTTTTCTATAGCATCATCTAGATTAGATAAATAAGCTTCTGCAAGAAATCCTAAATGACCAGTATTTATTGTAAGAATTGGAATTTTAGCGGGTGCCGTTTGCCTTGCCGCAGAAAGCACAGTCCCATCTCCGCCAAGTACGATTGCAAATTCCATTGATAAATCAAACCCCTCGGGAACACAATTCATATATCCCAAAGGACGAACATGTTGATCAGGATTGGCGAATCCAACCATCCCTCCAGAGCTACTAACTCTTACAACTTCAAAATTAGATTTTTCCAATTTTTTTTGAACAGAAGTTGCGGTTTGAACAGCTAGTTCCTTCCCATCATTAACGATTAGTCCTGCTTTACGTACCAATCAAAAAATTAAAACTAAAACCATCTTAAACTAATTTGTTGGACAATCCTAATTTAAGAATTAAATAGTATTAGAACTGTTCTAAGAATCTAATATCATTTGTATAAAATTTTCTGATGTCGTCGATCTGATGTCTCACCATACAAAATCTCTCAACTCCTAATCCTGCTGCAAAACCAGTCCATTTCTCAGAATCTATTCCTAATTTTTCTAAGACCTTTGGATCTACCATTCCGCAGCCCATTACTTCTAACCATTTCCCTTTCCACTGGACGTCTACTTCTGCTGAAGGTTCAGTAAATGGGAAATAACTAGCTCTAAATCTTACAGGAATATCTCCAAAAAAGGCCTTTAAGAATGTAAGAACTGTCCCTCTTAAATGACTAAAATCAATGTCTTGATCGATACATAAAACCTCAACCTGATTAAATACAGGAGAATGAGTAGCATCTACCGCATCTCTCCTATAAACTCTCCCCGGAGCAATAATTCTTACTGGTGGAGTATTTTTCTCTAAGTATCTTATCTGAACTGGAGAAGTATGGGTTCTTAAAAGTCGATTTTCATCTAAGTAAAAAGTATCCTGCATATCTCTCGCCGGATGATTTTTGGGTATATTGAGAGACTCAAAATTATAAAAATCAGTTTCTATTTCAGGCCCACTCTCTACTGAGTATCCCAAACCACAAAAAATATCTATTATTTCATCTTGTGTTGAAACTAAAGGATGTTTATTTCCAGGGGGTGTCCCAATTGGAGGAATAGTAACATCAATTTTTTCTGTTTTAATCTTTTTATCTAAGGCTTCACTATTTAGTTGATTTTTTCTTTCAGTTATTAATTCCTGCAAATTTATCTTTATTAAGTTTGCCTTCTGGCCAACAATTGGTCTATCAGTAGCCGATAATTGACCCATTGTTTTCAAGATAATTGACAACTCACCTTTTTTTCCTAACAAGGAAACTCTTAGTTGATCAAGTTCTTCATGTGTAATAGCATTAGTTATATTATTTTTTGCTGCTAGAGAAAGATTATTTAGTTTTTCCTCAATTTGACTTAATGATTCAATCTGACTCACTGATATAGTAAAAATAAGTATTGCTTTATCTTACTTAAATATCGTCCATAAATAAAATTTATTGATTAATGAAACCGTTAAATATATTAATTAGCAATGATGATGGTGTTTTTGCGACGGGGATAAGAGCATTAGCAAAATCAGCGCAAAAAAGAGGTCATAAAGTAAAAGTAGTATGTCCTGACCAAGAAAGATCAGCTACAGGTCACGGTCTTACTTTACAATCTCCATTAAGAGTGGAAAAAGCTGATGAATTATTTGGGGAAGGAATTGAAGCTTGGGGATGTTCTGGCACACCTGCTGATTGCGTCAAATTAGCACTATCTGAACTCTTGGATGACAAACCTGATCTAGTACTATCTGGGATAAATCACGGGCCCAATTTAGGGACAGATATTTTTTGTTCAGGCACGGTCGCTGCAGCTATGGAAGGCACTTTAGAAAATGTTCCCTCCATGGCAATTAGTGTTGCTAGTTTTAAATGGAAGAATTTTGAATTTGCTGGAGAGATTGCAATGAATATTGCCGAACAAGCAATTAATGATAATTGGCCAGCTTCACTTCTATTAAACTTGAATATACCCCCTTGCGAGAAAAGCAAAATAAAAGAATTTTCCTGGACAAGATTATCAGTAAGAAAATATAAAAATCAATTTTCCAAAAGGGAAGACCCGAGGGGTGATGATTATTATTGGTTGGCAGGTGAGGTAGTTTTAGATCTTAAATCAAAAGGTTATGGTCCAAAAAATTGGCCTAGTGATGTTTCACAAATACAAGATAATAAAATATCCCTTACACCTGTAGAACCAGATTTATTTTGGAGGGGTAATTTAGAAGACTTACCTAAAATTAATAATTCATTTATAAATCTTTCTTAAAAGCCACAAAGAAAAGCAAAGTCCAAAAAAATGAGCAGCAATAACTTGTGTGTTACTGAGAACAGATAATATTTCAAGTCCCGTAATTGGGATATCAGATGTCGCTGTTATCAATTGTCCAGTCGTTTGGGAGGATGCTTGTATAAATAGAGCGCCCATCAGAGCTTGATATCCAATTAATCCAAACAAAATTCCTAATAAATCAACTATAAGACCTCTTTTTATTAATTTACTGGTTTGTCCTCTTGAGGGTCTTGCGTTACTTGCGATTGCTCTTCCTGTTCTAACTATTAACCAACCTTGCCAAAGACTAAAAAGTAGTAAAATCAAAGATATCGTTGTAAGTGATAGACCAGGCGCTAAGCCAAGCTGCCCTTCGCTATTATTTACAACATTTGAAAAAAGCAAAACAGCTGCAACAACAACACCTAAAATGGATTGAACCCAAAAGCGTATCCATCCAATGCGCCGCATTCCAAATGAAAGGGACTGAAAATCAATTTTGTCAGACATTCATTTGATTGAGTAAACTGTTATCTATTCAAATTTGCCATCAAAATCATAAAATTGCACGTAATCTTTTGATCTCTTTAATATCGCCATCTGAAGTTAAGAATCCTACTTCAATAGCTATTGGAAGTTTTGATGGCCTACATGCTGGTCACAGAAAATTAATAAAAAGTGTTGTAGAAGAAAATCAATATACCCCAACAATTGCAAGCTTCTGGCCTCATCCCAGAGAAGTTTTATACAAAGAGACTCGTCTTAGACTTGATCTTCCTTATGAAAAACTACCTATCCTTGAAGATCTCGGGATTGAACAATTAGTTCTGATTCCTTTTGATAAGGAACTATCCAAATTAAGTGCAGAAGTATTTATAAAAGATATTTTGATAAATCAATTACAATCAAAAAAAATTTCTGTGGGTGCTAATTTTAAATTTGGTTTTAGAAGAAGTGGAGACATAAATACTATTAAAAATACGATTAAAGATACAAACATAAAACTAAAAATTACTCCAATTTTAGAAGATAAAGAAGGTAGAATCAGCAGCAGCAGAATAAGAGATTTATTAGAGAAAAGTGATCTGAAAAATGCTTTCAAAATGCTTAACAGGCCTTATAGTTTTAATGGGAAGGTTGTTAAAGGTAAAGGGATTGGGAAAAGTATTGGATGGCCTACCGCTAATCTTGAAATAGATGGCAGGAAATTTTTACCTGGAGAAGGAGTCTACGCAGCTTGGACAACTATAGAAAATTCAAACCAAAAAATCGAATCTGTTATGAATCTTGGCTCTCAACCAACAATAAATCCTTTATTGCCATCTTCAGTTGAAGTTCATTTAATTAATAAAGATATCGATCTATATGGTTTAAATCTATCTGTAGAACCAGTTGAAAAACTTAGATCTCAAATCCACTTCAAGAATATAGCTCAACTTTCTAATCAAATTAAAAAAGATAGAGATAATGCCCTAAGAATTTTTAAACAAAACAAAAAATAAGTTCCAAATGCTAAACTCCAACACTACAAACACTGAAGATTTAAGAATTTATCAAATTATTGACGCTAATCTAGACAGGGCTAGAGAAGGATTAAGAGTACTGGAGGATTGGGCTAGATTTGGTTTAGGCAAAGAAAAATATGTTGAAAAGATAAAAAATTTTAGACAAATTTTAGGAAAAAATCATTTAGAAATTTATAAACAATCTAGAAATCATATTGAGGACAAATGCAAAGGATTGACTCATAAAGAGCAAATCAAAAGGAAAACCCCTGAACAAATTATAAGTTCCAATTCAGGCAGAGTTCAAGAAGCATTAAGAGTTATAGAGGAATTCTCAAGGCTACATAATCATGAGCTTTCAAAAATCGCTTCGGAAATTAGATATGAAATATATACTATAGAAATCGACTTATTAAGTTTAAACAAGTGTAATAATTCTAAGAAAATTTTAAAAGAAAATGACTTATATGTAATCACAGATCAAAAGGATAATTTATTAGAAATAATAGAAGCGGTTCTAATTGCTGGAGTAAGAATCATTCAACATAGATTTAAAAAGGGAACTGATAAAAATCATCTTCAAGAAGCAATTCAGATTAAAAATCTATGTAAAAGATATAATTCTTTATTTATCGTTAACGACAGAATTGATATAGCTCTAGCATCTAATTCGGATGGAGTTCATCTTGGACAAGATGATTTAGACTTAAAAACAGCAAGAAAATTGTTAGGTTATTCAAAAATTATTGGTATAAGCGCAAATAATGAAACTGATATTTCTAATGCTCTTAAGCAGGGTTGTGATTACATTGGAATAGGTCCAGTATTTGAAACTGCAATAAAAAAGGATAAAAAACCTATAGGTATTGAAAAGATCAAAACAATAACAAAAGATTTAAATATTCCTTGGTTTGCTATCGGAGGAATTAATTTAAATAATATTTCATATTTAAAAAGAAATGGGTTTAAAAAAGTTGCCTTAGTTTCGCAATTAATGAATTCTGAAGATCCCAAAGAAGACGCTATTATAATTTTAAAGGAGTTGTCTCATGAAAATTAGAGTAAACGGAGAAGAAAAGAAAATAGAACTTGAGCAAGAAAATGCTCTGCTATCTACAGCTCTAAATTTAATGGGATATAAACCCAACACAATTGTCGTAGAGTTAAATAATTTAATTATTAATTCAATAAAATGGAGGGAAGTAAAACTAAAAGATGGGGATAATTTAGAAATCGTTTCAATAGTTGGTGGTGGTTAAAAGATAAAATTTTTGTATATTAAAAATCTTCATAATTTTTTAAGTTTAGGTTTGAAACAATAATCAAATTTTTCCTGTTTTCGTTTTATATTCTTATTACCTATCTAGAACAATGGAAGAAAAACTTGATAACAACTCAAGTTCCTTAAAATGGGAGCAAAATGGAGAGTTAGCTCAAAAAGATCTCTTAGAGTTAATTGAAAGATTAAAAAACGTAGAAAGTGAAAATACCTCATCTGAACTGTCTAGATTAGGTACTAAATCAAACAAAAAAGATTAAATTTGTTACTAAGATCTTGTCTTTATAAAAATTTGTACCAAATTAAAGTTACTGAATATAAAAATAAATGCCGAAAAGATTTCCAGAGTGGGTAAATACAGAAGTCGTGCTCAAGGCAATCAAAATGAGAGAAGAAAGAATGCTTTCAAAACAACTTAATTTGTGGATAGAAAACCTATTAGAAATAGAAAAAAAGTAAGTTTTTAGGAAATACTTTTAATAATCCTCAGAGCTGCCATTGCTGCTCCGTAACCATTATCTATATTCATAACTGCAATACCTGGAGAACAACTTGACAACATACTATTTAAAGCAGTTTCTCCATTCTTGCTAACGCCGTAGCCGACAGAGACAGGTACTGCAATTATTGGTTGAGCTAACAACCCTCCAACAACTGTTGCCAAAGCTCCTTCCATTCCAGCACAAACTATTAATACATCATATTTATTAATTTCTTCTAACTTACTCATTAATCGATGAAGTCCTGCTACTCCAACATCTATAAAAGATTGAAAATTAACTCCATAAATTTCAAGCGCTAATTGTGCTTCAAGTGTTACAGCCAAATCACTTGAACCACCTGAAATTATTGCAACTTTTTTATTTGTGTTGAGCTTATTCAAATTTTCACCAATTATTAAACATCTTGCCTCTTCATAGAATCGTGCATCATCATATATTTCTAAAAGAGAAATAGCTTTTTCACTATTTATCCTTGTAATGAAAACAAGCTCTTTTTTACTTAATACATTTTCAGATAATCTCTTTAATTGATCGATACTTTTATCTTGTCCCCAAATTGCTTCAATAAGTCCAAGCCTCTCTCTTCTTTGGAAATCAAACCTGATATCTAAATTCATTTCTGCTTATCTAATTCTCCCTCATAAATTAATACAAAAGGATTTTCACTGACATTCAAAGCAATCTTTACACTATCTTCAAATTTTTGTTGTACCTTATTTACTTCTGAAATTGGTATACTTTTCCATAATTTCTTGTTTTTCCAATTTACTAATATTAAAGCCTCTTCTTTTTCTTTATTCCAAAATAATTGTCTACCCAAAAAACCAGCTTGGGAAGATAACCATGGCTCCCATATTTGTTTTTCAGCATTTAGCCATTCTACTTTTGCATCAGCAGGGACTCTAAGTCTTAATTCCTCTATGACTGTTTCAGTTTGATAATTATCCATTTGAAGAGCTTTTAAATTCGGGATATCAGATTGAAGAATTACAACGACTAAGAAGACTAATATAAAACAAAATCCTTTTAATTTAGCTGTTAAATTAAAATGTAATTTCATTTTTTTTCCAGTAATACTACAGAATGACAGCTTATACCCTCTTCTCTTCCTTCAGGGCCAAGATTTTCATTTGTTGTAGCCTTAATACCAACAAAATCATTCTCAATCTTCAAAATGTTTGCAATATTTTGTTTCATAGAACAAATATAGGGTCTAATTTTTGGCCTTTCAGCAACAATAACGCTATCAATATTATTTATTTGCCAACCTTGATTTCTTACAAGCTCAACAATTTTAGATAACAATAATAAACTATCTGCATTTTTCCATTTATCGTCAGTAGGTGGGAAATATTTCCCAATATCTCCAAGAGAGAGTGCCCCAAGTAAAGCATCAGATATTGAATGGCTCAAGACGTCTGCGTCACTGTGACCATCCAATCCTAAATTTTCAGGGTGATGCAATTTAACTCCACCTAATATCAGATCCCTATCCTTTACTAATCTATGAATATCATATCCATTGCCAATGCGGAACTTCGGTGAAAATCTTTTCATATCAAAACTTACACTAGAAGATTGAGTAAATAAATGGAGCAATTACTGATCCTTGAGTAAACACAATAAGTGTTCCCATTAAAACTATTGTTATTATTAAAGGCGCTAGCCAATACTTTTTGCGGACTTTAAAAAAATCCCAGATATCCCTAATTAGTTCTATAAATTCTTTCATAAATTTAGAAAATTTTTCTTAAGTCAATTTTAAAATTAGACCTTATCTCTCGATAAGTTGTTTTATTTGTTTTCTTTTTCTTTAAAGGATCATATCCAAAAGATTTCATAATAATTGCAATTGGTTGCACAACAAAAATGAAAACTAAACCTAATATTACTTTACTATTAAGCCATCCTAAAACATGTCCTAATTTCATCCAGAATTTATAAGGATAGAAAAGCAAAGCAGGCTTAAGGATTGCTACAAATAATAAAGGCAAACCTATCCATAAAGTCCAATATCTAAATGTATGACCACCAAACAAAGGTAATATCGTCCCAACTAGAACAGGAAATCCTATCCCAACTAAGAAACCAAATTCACGCAATATTTTATTAGAGATATATTCCTGCATAATTAATCCAAATCAAACTCTTGTCTCCAGGTTTCATTTTTCTCCACCTTAGGTTGTTCTTCCTTGAAAAGTATTTGATTTTGCAAAACTAATACGTCCATCTCCGTTCTCATGAAGCACCTATATGCATCTTGTGGGGTACAAACGATAGGTTCTCCTCTAACATTAAATGAAGTATTGACGAGCATGGAACACCCTGTTCTCTTTTTGAAAGCTTTTATTAAACCATAATATCTTGGATTAGTTACATTACTAACTGTTTGCACTCTTGCCGAATAATCAACATGAGTAATTGCAGGGAGATTAGATCTTGGAATATTAAGCTTTTCAATTCCAAAAAGCTTTTTTTGGTTATCACTCATTGCAATACAATTTTCATTTTTTAATGGCGCTACTAATAGCATATAAGGGCTTTTAACCTCTAATTCAAATTCTTTGGAAAAATCTTCTTCCAAGACTGAAGGAGCAAAAGGGCGAAAACTCTCTCTATATTTTATTTTTAAATTCATTACACTTTGCATTTTTTTATTTCGCGGATCCCCAATAATTGACCTACCCCCAAGGGCTCTTGGTCCAAATTCCATAGGCCCATTAAACCAACCAACAACTTTACCATCATCAATTATTTCTGCAATTTTTTCGAAAAGATCATCATCCTTAAGTTCATTATGAGGAGCATTAATTTTTTTTAAATAAGTCTTTATTTCTTTGTTAGAAAAATTGCACCCTAAATAAGTCCCTTTCATTGAATCTTTAGGATTTATTTCGCGAGGTTTATTTAAATAATCATGCCATCCAATAAGGGCTGCTCCTAAAGCGGAACCTGCATCTCCGCTAGCAGGTTGAATCCAAATATCATCAAAAATTTTTTCTTTAATTAATTTACCGTTAGCTACACAATTAAGTGCTACCCCGCCCGAAAGGCAAAGATTCTTTATTCCAGTTTCCTTATAAAGTGATTTTGCGAGTTTAATCACTATTTCTTGAGTAACTACTTGTATTGATGCGGCAATATCCATATGGAATTGAGTTAAATCATCTTCACTTTTTCTTGGTTTTTCCCCAAATAATTTATGAAACTTAGAACTTGTCATTCTAAATCCTCTATGGAATTTGAAGAAACGAATATCTAACTTAAAAGTTCCGTCATCCTTTATGTCAATAAGGTGCTCTTTTATTTTTTCGACATATTTGGGATCTCCATAAGGAGCTAAGCCCATTAATTTATACTCCCCAGAATTAACTTTAAATCCACAATAATAAGTAAAAGATGAATACAAAAGTCCCAAAGAATGAGGAAAACTAATTTCCCATAATGGTTTGATTTTATTATTTTCACCTACCCAAGCGCTGGTTGTTGTCCATTCTCCAACTCCATCCATACAAAGAATTATTGACTTTTTAAATGGGCTTGGAAAAAATGCTGCAGCGGCATGAGAATAATGATGCTCAGAGAATAATAATTCAGGGATCTTAATCTTACTTTTAACTTCATCCCCAATATCTTTTTCTAAATTTTTAAATTCTTTCTTTAAATTTGACTTTAAAAAAAGTTTTTCTTTTAACCAAACCTGCATGGCAGCGATAAATGATCTTATTCCACGAGGAGCTGAGCCAAGATAAGTTTCTAGTAGTCTTTCAAAAGTTAGTAAAGGTTTCTCATAATAAACAATTAAATCAACATCTTTTAGATTAATTTTATTGGCATTAAGACAATATTTTATTGAATTCTTAGGAAATCTAGAATCATGTTTTTTTCTTGAGAATCTTTCTTCTTGTACAGAAGATATAATCTCACCATCACAAATCAATGTTGCTGCACTATCGTGGTAAAAACATGAAATTCCTAGAATATAATTTTTAGTCACTTAAGTTGAATTTTAAATAAATAATAAAGAGTTTTTTTCTCAACATATCATAATACTAAGAAAAAAAATTCCTCTTTATTGCAAGTTTTTATTTCCTACATATAGTAATCGAAAGACGTTATTGGTAAAAAAACTTGTTTCAATGACTTTTATTATTTCTGGCTAATTTATTAGCCTCTTAAATTTTCTTTATTTTTTCAAATTTAATTTTCTTCTCTTTTTATCAAATCTTTTCTTTTTTTTTGTGTTCGCATTTTCATTTGGTCCTTCCGCCAAGCTTCTATTTCTTTATGATTACCACTCAATAAAATATCTGGAACTTTCATACCTTTAAATAATTCTGGTCTAGTGTATTGAGGATATTCAAGTAAATTACGATTATGGCTCTCATTAATTAAAGACTCTGGATCACCTAATGTTCCAGGAATTAATCTAGTGACTCCATTAATAATTGATAGCGCAGGAATTTCCCCACCGGTCAAAACAAAGTCTCCTAATGAAACTTCCTCATTGGCTAAAGTTCTTACTCTTTCGTCGAATCCTTCATATTGACCACAAATAATTATTATTTGATCCAAGGTGGACCATCTCGCTAGATCCTTTTGCTTTAAGACTTTACCTTGTGGGGTCATCAGCAAAGTTTTACTTTTAGGTAATTTTCTAATTGATTCATATGCCTTATAAATAGGTTCAGGTTTTAATACCATACCTGCTCCTCCTCCATAAGGCTTATCGTCTACTTGCCTGTAAGAACCTTCTCCATATTCTCTCAAATCATGTAAATTTACATCGATCAAATTCTTGTCTAGAGCTTTTGTAATGACTCCTGAATTATTTATTAACTCAAAAGCTTTAGGGAACAATGTAATTACATCAAAATTAAAACCACTCATCTAGAAATCTTCCTCATAACCAAACTCAATTAACCTTGATTCTTTTTTTCTCCAATTTGGAACAACTTTCACAAACAACTCTAGGTGAACTGGACCATCAACTAATTTTGACATATTTGATCTTGCTGACTGACCAATAATTTTTAACATTGAACCTTTCTTTCCAATAAGAATGCCTTTTTGAGTTGTTCTTTCAACAATAATAGTAGCCAAAATAGCTGTAAAAACTTTACCATTTTTTCTTTTCATTTCCTCTCTCTTTTCTATCTTTACTGCGACACTATGAGGTACCTCTTCTCTTGTATTTTTTAATACCTGCTCTCTTACTAAATCAGATAATAAGTTATCTAATGGTTGGTCGCAAATCGTCTCTTCGTCATAAAGTTTTGGTCCCTCTGGAAGAAAATTAAGTGCCATATCTACTAGTTCAGAACATCCATCTCCTTGAAAAGCACTTACAATTTTAAAGTTTCTATTAATTCCAAAAAACCTTCTATATTGATCTAATCGTAAATTCCTAAATTCTTTATTAACCAAATCCCACTTATTTAATGCCACAATAAACTCAGTTTTATTTGCGATTAGAAAGTTCAAAATATATTCATCACCTCTACCTGGTTGTTCACTTGAATCAACTACAAAAATTGCCATATCAACTCCATTAATTGCAGATTTTGCGTTTTTTACTAATATTTCTCCAAGTCGATGATGGGGTTTATGAATACCCGGCGTATCAACAAAAATTATTTGCCCATTGTCTGTAGTAAGTATTCCTTTTAATTTATTTCTAGTAGTTTGCGCTATTGGAGAAGTAATTGTTATTTTTTCTCCAATCAATTTATTTATTAAAGTAGATTTACCAACATTTGGCCTTCCTAGTAAAGTTACAAAACCAGATCTATAATTGGCCAAAGGCTTTTAATGCATCAATAATAAAATTCTGATCAAAAATGGAAAAAAAAGCCATAAATTTAAAAGAAGCTTCGTTCACGCAAGCAATAAACATATCCGCACAATGGTGCAAAGAGTGGGATGAAGATCTACTAAGCGAAGAGGTTTTAGCAGATAGAATCGCAGAGCTAACTAAAACAAGAAATGGACTCAGAGGATTTTTTGCATATGCTCTATCAGATAAAGATTGTTTTTTATTAGATAAACTTCCTTTTTCATTAATTTACAAACTGAACGAGGGTGGTGATGCTGTAACAGACATAGTAGTAAAAAATTTAATAATGAGTTCCGCTCAAATTATTATTCATCGAAGAGATAATAATCATGAATATGAGATAACATCGGAAAACATTTCAGATAGATGCAAGGCTATTTTAAGACTATTAGAAACTAAATCAGTTACAAAGTCTGTCAATCAAGTCCTTATAGACTTAGATGATATGGGCAATAGTTTTGATAATTCAGTAAAGTATGACTCAGAGCAAAAGGAATTTATAAAAAAACAAATTCTTGATATCGCTCAATAAAAAAGCGTAGAAACAAATCTACGCTTTTGGTTTAATTATTTACTTAATGTATTTAGTCTCTTCTTCCGCCGCCTTGTAATGCAATCATTAATCTCAAAATAAATACAAAAAGATTTATATAAGTTAAATACATGCCTAAAGCCCCTGCAAGATATTGATCATCATTATATCTTCTTGGCATTGTATAGAAATCGACAAATGACATTGCAACGAATAAGACAGTTCCAAATCCTGCAATTATCAATTCGAGTCCAGAACCTCCAAAAACGCCTGGAGCAAAGAATCCTCCGATTATTTGTACAAACATTGCTATAAGCAATCCTATCAAACCAAGACCAACTACCCCACTAAGTGCTTGACCCACACTATCACTCATTCTTTGGCCAGTATAAGATGCAATAACGAAAGTTATACCTGTGGCTAAGGCAGCTGTTCCAACAGAACCAATACCAATAGTTCCTATTGCTAAAGCAACTATTCCACTTAAGGTGAATCCAGTTAACAAGCTAAAGCCTGTTAGTAAAGGCAAAGCCTTCGCATTATTTGCATTATTTGCAGCACTTGTGGCTATAAAAAATAAAATCAATTCTGCAATTAATGCAACAATTGAAAGAGGCTGGAAAAGCCCAGGATTTGTTGCTATTAATGAGACACCTGCTAAAACGCCTAAAGAAGTTAGAACCATACCTCCACCTACGTAAGGTAAAGCTTTTTGAACAACATTAGGTCCAACAATTGAACTAGTTTGTGCTTCACGAATAGCTTGATTGAAATTACTACTTGCTGGCATTTTCTTTTTTAAACATATTTTCATTCTACTCGATTTTTAAAATTTCAGGGTACGGATCTCCAGAGTCATAAAGTTATTGATAAGCCTCAATAATTTTCTGAACTAATGGATGACGAACTACATCTTCAACAGTTAAGTAACAAAATTTTATACCTTGAGTTTCAGAGAAAATTCTCGATGCTTCGATGAGTCCGCTTCCCTGATCTTTTTTTAAATCAATTTGTGTAATATCTCCGTTTACAACCATTTTAGATCTATCCCCCAATCTGGTTAAAAACATTCTCATTTGAGAGCAAGTAGTATTTTGTGCTTCATCCAAGATAATTAAAGAATTATCTAAGGTTCTTCCTCTCATAAATGCCAAAGGAGCAACTTCAATAATTCCCTTATCAATTAACGAATTTGTTCTATCAAACCCGAAAATACTATGTAAAGAATCAAATAAGGGTCTTAAATATGGATCTACTTTTTGTTGCAAATCACCAGGTAGAAATCCCAAACTTTCTCCAGCTTCTACAGCTGGTCTGGTTAAAACAATTTTTTCAATTTTTTTTTCGTTCAATAGCCTTGCCGCGCAAACAGTTGCTAAAAATGTCTTACCAGTTCCAGCTGGGCCAATTGCGAAGGTAAGATCAAAGTTTTCAATTGATTCAACATATTCTTTTTGCCTTATAGTTCTTGGTCTTAGAAATCTTCCTTCTTTGGAACGCGCAAGAATTTTTTTTCCAAGTTCAGCATGTGAAGACGATTCGCCCATATTTAAAGAACTTAAAGCCGCTTTAAGATCTACCTCTGGGACTTCTAACCCTTGTTCCCAAATTGGTCTTGTTAGTTCTACTAATGCTGAGGCTCTCTCAATTTTAGATATGACCCCGTTCATCTCAAGTTGTAAGCCTCTTATAGTTAAAGAAACTCCTGTAAGAGACTCAAATTTTTTTAAGAAAGAATTACCAGGGCCAGATAATGCTGTTGCGGCATCAGAGCTTGGCAAATCTATTTTGAAGTGACCAGTTTTGGAAACTTCTTTCATCTAGTTATTAAATAAGAATAAAAATTTATCAATTCACTAGCTTTCAGCTTCATTGCCCTCGCTTTCAGCTTTACTATCATTTTCTTCGTCTTTAGTTTTAGCCTTAGCTAATTTTTCCTTCTCCAACTTTGCTTTACCGATTGCGATAGAGGGTCTCTCTGTTTTTTCTAGTAACCCTCCCTTTTCTAATAAAGTTCTCACAACATCAGTTGGCTGAGCACCCTGAGTAAGTCTTGTTCTTAAAGCTTCTGTGTCAAGCCTGGTTTCCTTAGTTCTTGGATTATAAAAACCTAATTCTTGCAGAGGTCTACCATCTCTTCTGGAAGTACTATTGCATGCAACAATTCTGAAACTTGCCTCTTTTTTCTTTCCAAAGCGCTTAAGGCGCAATTTAATCATCGTAAATTAATGCGTTTTTAATAATAATATCATTTAAAGGTAGAAATATAGAAACTATAAATCGGCAAAACCTTTTTTCTTTTTATTATTTTTTTGTTTTTTCATTGGCTTATTACCACTCATCCCTCCCATTCCTGGCATCCCTCCCATTCCTGGCATCCCTCCCATTCCTGGCATTCCTCCCATTCCTGGCATTCCTCCGTTAGACATTTGTTTCATAAAACCTCTCATTCTTTGAAAATCAGCTAAAACTTTATCTACATCTTTTGCTTCATAACCGCTACCTTGAGCGATTCTTTGTCTTCTTGAGGGATGAGCGGCAAGAACTTCGGGTTTTTGTTTCTCCTCAAGAGTCATTGACGAGATCATAGATTCTATTTTCTTAAGTTGATCTTCTCCATCTTTTATCATCCCATCATCTATTTTATTCATTCCAGGAATCAATTTAATCAATCCACCAAGTGAGCCCATTCTTTTAATTAATCTCATTTGTTTTACAAAATCATTAAAATCAAAAGTCGCTTCTTGAAGCTTCTTTTGCATCGCCTCTGCATCAGCAAGTTCAACTTCTTTTTGTGCTTTTTCAACAAGTGTCAATACATCGCCCATGCCTAAAATCCTGCTGGCCATTCTCTCTGGATGAAATGGTTGCAATGCCTCTATTTTTTCACCTACACCTATAAATTTGATTGGTTTACCACTTATTTTTCTTATCGATAAAGCAGCTCCACCTCTTGAGTCACCATCCAACTTAGTTAATATCGCCCCTGTGATTCCTACTTTTTCATGAAATGATTTTGTTAAGTCTGCAGCTTCTTGCCCAATCATTGAATCAACTACAAGCAAAACCTCATCAGGATTAGAAACTTCTTTTATTCGAACCATCTCACTCATCATGGAATCATCAATTTGCAGTCTTCCTGCGGTATCAATAATTATCGAATTAAAATCATTTTCACTAGCAAAATTCAATGCTTCCTTTGCTATTTCTTCTGGTTTGCTATTTTTTTCTTTAGCTGAAAAAACTTCCAATTCATATTGACTTCCCAATGTTTTAAGCTGCTCTACAGCTGCTGGTCGATAAATATCTGCAGCCACCAAAAGAACTTTTTTATCTTTTTCCTTTAAATAAAGTCCTAATTTTCCTGTTGCAGTTGTTTTACCCGCTCCCTGAAGTCCAGCCATCAAAATGACTGTAGGACTATTTTCATTTTCGTTTAATGGAGAATTTTCATTCCCCATAATGTTAATTAATTCTTTGTTTACAACTTCAATAAATTTTTGACCTGGGTTTACACCCCTAACTACTTCTTCTCCAATAGCTTTTTCTTTAACATCTGATATAAACTCTTTTACTACAGACAAACTAACATCTGCATCAAGGAGTGCTCTTTTTACCTCCTTCAAGGCATCGTTTATATTATTTTCACTAATTTTTGCTTCGCCTCTTAAACCCTTTACTGCGTCTTCAAAGCGTGACGAGAGTTCATCAAACATTATTAAAAAGTAATTTTAATTATTATAGATGATCTTGAAGTTTGTAATTATTATAAGCCGCTCACAAAATCAACCAATTTCCATGATTTATTTGAAAAACCCAAAATATATTTAACTTTAAGGGGATTTAATGATGTTTCATTAACAAATTCTCCAGAATTCTTTACTATTTTCTCTAAATAACTCAATTCTACTAAAACAACTATCCGAGATGCAGTTTGGGATTCCAAATCAATCTTACGAATTTTAGAATTAATTTCCTTATAAATTCCCTTCTTGATATCGTTCTTTCTTTCTTCGATTGTTCGATCAATTAGACCTTTACTAACAATCTTAGAAATATTAATTTCACTCTTTCCTGCTAAATAATTACTTTTACTTAGAAGCCATCCATTAATTAAATACCTTATATCTTCCAAAGAAGGTGAAGCTGTATTAAGTTCTTTGAATTCATAGGAAATAATTGAAGCAGATTTCTCAGAAATAGAATTTAATTTAGTTGAAGGATTTTTTTTTATTTCTTGAATAATATCTATCTCACTAAGCTTTTGATTTTTATCTATAACAACTAAAGGTTTTTCAGAAATAGATTCATCCTTAATTGATTTTTTTAAATTATTTCTCAAAAATCCAATACCAATACCAAATGCAAATAAAATCAAAAACGCATAGATATAAATTAAATAAGGGGACCGATTAATAATCTCTTTATCCTTTAAAAATTCCCCAAAACTAAACTTTAATTCAGCAATTTTTTCTATTAAAAAATTATAAAACTCTATTGGTTTTTTCTTAAAGTATTCATCATTGAATTCGAATTCTTTGGTCTCAACCTTTTCATAGTCTTGTTTTAGGCCGCCAGGCCAAGGTAATCTTCTTTCATCAATATTACCTAATAAATTATCAAAATCTTCAGTCTTATTTATAGAAGATTCCTTATCATTTTGTTGGTTTTGAAGATTTGATCTGATTAAAATTTTATTTGATTTCTTTTCTAATTTTTCAATAAATTCTTGAATTTCCCTGTCTTCAAACCAAGAATCTAAATCCACCTCTTTTGAGTCAATGTCTCTATACCCAACTAAAACATCATTCTCTAACCAATTTTTACAGAAAATACATATCGCTTCTAACTTGTTCCCAGGATAACTATTGAGCCAATCTCGTAAATTTTCATCAGAACTACTTGAAAACCTTGCAGAGGCCTGGTCAATATCAGCTAAAAGCAAATCTAAACAACCAACTAGCGGCATTGAATCAAGACCAGATAAATTTAGTTTCTTTAAAATTTTCCTCGCTTCAAATAATTTTTCCGGCTTTCTTCTGGAGAAACCAATAGCTGTTAGGGATAGAAATGCTAAAAATCCTGCTTCTAATGATCCTCTTTTTTGTAATTCAAGAAACAAATCAATCTGTTCTTGCACAGTCAAAAATGGTTTAATTTGTTGGAAAAAAGCTTCAAACTCTTGCTGATTTAAATAATCTTTATATTCAGATTTATTATTACCTTCCAAACCACCTCTTTTGATTATTAAATTTTCCAACATACTTAAGCCCTTTTTATGAGACTCTTGATCATTTAGATCCCTACTAAGTAGATCTAGGATTCTGTAAGGAAGCAAAGCAACCAAATCTTCTTCAAGTTCTTTTCTTATATCTCCAAGTTTTCCCATTCTTTGTAGAAGTTGTATCCCTTCATGTAAAAAGTCTGCCGCGTTCGAATAGGATCTAAGCTGTTGTTCTTGAACTGCAGAATCTCTAGCTGTTAAAGCAGCCAATAATGTTAAATCAGCTTCTCTACTACTTCCTAGAGCTGGAGTTTGTGGGGGTTGCAATGCTTTTCTCGTAATTTTAAAAGCTTCTTTTGGTGAACCTGATTCCCAAAGAAGTATTAATCCTGCTACTTCTCTATTTGAGGAAAAATCTAATCCAGAATTCCCATTTAATAAGAGATTTTCATACTCTCTTCTGCTTTCTGGATCTGTAAGTAGATCGGCAGTGAGGCGAAGCAGCTCAGATCTTTGGGTTAAAACTTCATAAGTAAAACCTTCATCAGGTGTTTTATCTAACCGCAATTGAAACGCCCTTAATATTTCCTCAGAAGTTGCAGAGGGGCTTACGCCAATTAAACGAAAATGGTCTAAAGGAAGTTCCAAACAAATATCCTATTAAAAAATTCTTAGACAAATTTTATCAAGTTAAAAAATTTTTTCACAAGGTCTTACAGAGTTATTAAAAAAAATCATGAAAATCGCCCATCACGGCTTAGAATGTTAACAAATCAAAACTTCATTAAGGTATTTTTCTTGGAAACACACGTAGAGAGAATCTCAAATCTTCAAGACATAAAAAAAGCCGAATTAGATCGAGAAACAGGATTATTCCTTTATGAAGACATGACGCTTGGTCGTAGGTTTGAAGATAAGTGTGCAGAAATGTATTACAGAGGGAAAATGTTTGGTTTCGTTCATTTATATAACGGTCAAGAGGCTATAAGCACGGGAGTAATTGGCGCGATGAAAAAGAAACATGATTGGTTTTGTAGTACCTATCGCGATCATGTTCACGCACTAAGTGCGGGTGTTCCCTCATTTGAAGTAATGAGTGAACTTTTTGGTAAATCCACTGGTTGTAGCAAAGGCCGAGGTGGATCCATGCACTTATTTTCAAGAGAGCATCACCTACTCGGAGGATATGCATTTATTGGAGAGGGAATTCCAGTTGCCTTAGGGGCAGCCTTTTCAAGTAAATACAAAAAGGAAGTTGCAGGAAATAGTAATAGTGATGCGGTAACTGCAGCATTTTTTGGGGATGGGACTTGCAATAATGGGCAGTTTTTTGAATGTTTAAATATGGCCCAGTTATGGAAATTACCCATAATTTTTGTTGTTGAGAATAATAAATGGGCTATTGGCATGGCTCATGATAGAGCTACTAGTAATCCTGAAATCTGGAGAAAAGCGTCTGCTTTTGGCATGCACGGCGAGGAAGTTGATGGAATGGATGTATTAGCAGTAAGAGGGGCAGCACAAAGAGCAATTGAGCGAGCTAGGGCAGGAGAAGGTCCCACACTTTTAGAATGTTTAACTTATAGATATAGAGGGCATTCTCTTGCAGATCCAGATGAATTAAGGTCTGAAAAAGAGAAGGAGTTTTGGGGGAAAAGAGATCCTATTAAGAAATTAGCTCAAGAAATTATTGACGGTAAATTCGCTACGCAAGAAGAATTAAAAATTATTGAAAAGAAAATTGATGCTGAAATATCGGAGTCAGTTAAAAATGCAATTGAAGCTCCTGAACCTCCTTCAGAAGAATTAACTAAATATATTTGGGCAGAAGATTAATTTAAATACCGCTAGGTAATTTTCTGGTTAAATTTCTTAATTTTCTAAGTGCCTTAAGTTCAACTTGTCTTACTCTTTCTCTAGAAACTTCTAATAATCTTCCAATTTCAGCAAGCGTATGTCTTTCATTTGCATCAAGTCCAAACCTTAGTTTGAGAACATGTTGTTCTTGCTCGCTTAAATGACTTAACCACTTACCAAGTTGCTCTTGATGCATTTTCTGTTCAACTTGATCTAAAGGCTCTTCATTATTACTATCTGCAATTAAATCACCTAAAAAGCTCCTGCCATCATCACCATTTACTGGAGCATCTAAACTACTTGTCGATAAAGCTTGTCTTAAAACAGAATCCAATTCTTCAACATCAATTTCCATTGCCTCTGCAATTTCAATTCTGCTTGGCATTGCACCAAGCTTATGAGCCAAATCTCTACTAACTTTTCTAATAGAAGCTAACCTTTCACTTAAGTGAACAGGTAAACGTATTGTTCTTGATTGACAGGCAATTGCTCTTGTCATACTCTGCCTAATCCACCAAAAAGCATAAGTAGAAAACTTATATCCTCTTGTCGGATCAAATTTTTCAACAGCCCTCTCTAACCCAAGCGAACCTTCTTGTACTAAATCAAGTAATTCCAGTCCTTTACCTTGATATTTTTTTGCCACACTGACAACTAATCTTAAATTAGCTTTCATCATTCTTTCTTTAGCTCTTCGACCAATTTTTATAGTTCTTTTTTGCTGAGGTGTAAAATCATTAATCTTTTCATTTAATTGTCCATCTTCTGTAAGAATCATCATCTTCTGGACTTGATTACCCAATTCAATCTCTTCGGCAGGTGTTAATAAAGGTACTCTACCGATATTCTGCAAATACCAACTAATTGGATCATTACTTCTCCTTTTAGGAGGTTCTGCTTGTGTTGGTAATGATGAAACCATATTCTGACCTAATTTAGGTAATAAAACTCTCCTACACTTTTGAAGAAATAGCCAAATATTTAATGCGCGCTTCAGATTTCAAGTTATATTTGTACACTTATGTGTTTAAAACTATAAATAACTCTCTTAAATTGTTTCTTTCAAGATATTTGTCTCATTTTTATATTTCGCATTAATTTTGACAATTCGTCACCAATAGCAGAAGCATTTGACCCTTTTTTGCACTTTGATGCAGCAAATGAGTGCAAAAGTACGTATTTAGCAAAAAAATCTGTTGTTATGTTTCTACAAAAAGTTAAATCAATCGCAGAACTACCAGCTATAAATCCAGATAAAAGATCACCCAATCCAGCTCGAGCTGTGTGTGAATCAGTCCCAAAAAGTTGCCAAGCCTTTTTATTGTCAGCGACTATGCTATTAGCTCCCTTTAACAAAACACTTATATTATGTTCTTGCGCAACATTAAGAGCTTTTTCAACATTAGTCTCGCATTTAATATTAGGGAATAACCTCGAAAATTCTTTGCTATGAGGAGTAATCCATGTCTTAAATCTTCTCTCTAAGAAAAATTTTGAACATAATTTAGATTCTGAAATTCTATTGAGTGCATCCGCATCCAAGATCAATAATCCTTCAAAACCAGTGAGAATATCTTTTGCTTTTTGCCAATCATCATTATCAATTCCTATTCCTGGGCCGACAGTTACTGAATCAAATGCACTTAAATCAATATTTTTTAATGCACTAAATAAAGATGCATTTCCATTTTGATTAGATTGCATAGTATCCTTTAAAACTATTTCTGGAGCAACTTGCCAAATAGATTCAGCAACTAACTCAGGCAGGACAGCCGAAATATAGCCTGCTCCGCTTGATATCGCTCCTTTTAATGCTAAGTATGCAGCACCAGGATATTTTTCACTTCCAGCTATTAATAATGTTCTACCTCTTTTATATTTGTTGGAATTTCTTGGTAAAGAAGGTAAATCAATATTTTTTATATCTTTGTAAGTAATCTTAAAAATCTTTTTATCAACTTTGGAAAGTTTACTAATAGGCACGCCAACATCTATATGGTGCAATTCTCCAATAAAAGGTAATGCAGAATCTTGCGTCAACCCAATCTTATTAAGACCAATTGCCAAGGTATGGTCTGCCTTTACTGCGTTATCTAAAAAAGGCTCTCCTTTATCAGGACATAATCCTGTTGGAATATCAATACTTATTACCTTGCCATATTTGTTATGAAATTTTTGATTAAAAAGTTTAATTAATTTATTATCAACTTTTCTTGTTTGATTATTACCAAAAACAGCATCAATCCAAAGTTCTTTATCATTTGGATCAGGGGGCTCTACTGATTTTGTGACGCCAATAGATGTAAGATAATTAAGGTGGTTATTTGTTAATGTTTTTTTTATCGGGAATGGACACCATACCTTTACTAAAAAACCTTTCAAAAAAAGCTCTCTGGCTATTACTGCACCATCCCCACCATTATGCCCAGGACCTATAAAGACAGTTATTCCATACTTTAGAAGAGGTTTCCTTTTCAAGAGCCATCTACTAATTTGAATACCAGCTTTTTCCATCAATGCTTCTTGAGGCATTCCATCAGAAAACATTTCTTTCTCTAATATCAACATTTGCTTTGAATCAACAATTAAATGTTTAGAGTCAATTGTTGGCCACACAATTTCGTTCATAATTAGTACAAAGCAATTGAAGTACTGTTCAAAAATTTAAACTTCCATGTTAAAGACACAAAAGGATAAAAAATTAGAGAACTTTTTTTCTTCTAATAATAAAACTAAAAAGAAGAAAAATATTATTGTAGGTCTTTCTGGTGGCGTAGATAGTTCCCTTTCAGCTGCTATTCTTGTAGAAAGAGGCTGGAATGTTGAGGGACTAACTCTTTGGCTAATGAAAGGACAAGGCTCCTGCTGTTCTGAAGGATTAGTAGATGCTGCTGGCCTTTGTGAAGATTTGGGAATTAATCATAAAATAATAGACTCAAGAGAAATTTTCGAAAGAGAGGTAATTAAAAAAACTACTGAAAGCTATAAGAAAGGATTCACTCCACTTCCATGTTCGATGTGCAACAAGAATGTGAAGTTTGAAGAGATGCTTAATTACGCAATAAACAAAAAAGACTTTACTTATATTGCGACCGGACATTACGCAAGGATAAAGAAATCATCTTATGCTGAAACACTTGATTGCAAGAGCTTAGTATTTAAAGACTTCCTTCTTCTAAGAGGTGCTGACGAAAACAAGGACCAAAGTTATTTTCTTTATTCTCTTTCACAAGAAGTACTAAGCAGATTAGAATTTCCTCTTGGTGAAATGAAAAAAGAAGAAACAAGAAAGGAAGCCCTAAGATTAGGCCTTAGAACTGCTCAAAAACCAGAAAGTCAAGATTTATGTTTAGTTGAGCATTATGGATCAATGCAGAGATTTATCGACAAACACATTGAACCCAATGAAGGAGAAATTGTGCATGTAAATGGGAAAGTCCTAGGAAGGCACAATGGTATTCAGCACTTTACAGTAGGTCAAAGAAAAGGTTTAGGCATCGCTTGGCCTAAACCATTATATGTAAAAAGTTTAGACAGGGTAAAAAACATAGTTTATGTAGCAGATAAAAGTGATCTATTTAATAAAGAAGCAATAATTACTAAGGTTAACTGGGTTTCAATCGAAGAACCTAAGCAAGAGATACAAGTAGAAGCGCAAATCAGATATAGAAGTCATCCAGTAAAAGGGACTTTAATCCCTTTGAAAAATTTAAATAATCCAACTAAAACATTTAAATTAATATTTGAAGAAAGTCAAAGTTCGGTAACACCTGGTCAAGCTGCAGTTTTTTATAAAGGAGAAATTTTATTAGGTGGCGGATTAATTAATTAATTTTCCAAAAGAAATTTAATCCCATAAAAAATATAAACAATAACAAAATAGGTTTATCTCCAAATTTTGTATAGAAGGTCTTGTCGGATGAAAAATTGGGGAAAACTACTTTATTTTGTTCAACATTTAAATCTAGAAGTTGAATTATTTTCCCATCATCTTTAACTAAACCCGAAGGACCAGTGTTTGATACAAGTAAATTATCTTTTTTATTTTCTATACTTCTCAATCTTGCCAAAGACAGGAATTGATTATAAAGCTTAGTTGGATAGGGATCTAAATTTGCTGCAGTTATTATTAGTTTTGCACCACTATTAATGGCCTTTCTTATTTTCAATCCATCACTAATTTCATAACAAATAGCCACTGCTAGAGGTTGTGTAAATTTAGGATCAAACAATCTTGAATCAGAGCCAGGTTGAATTCCTCCTACAGCAGATAATCCACTTGAAAAACTATCTAGAAATCTAGGTGTTTTTTCACCTAATGGAACAAGTCTATGTTTATCTATAAATGAGGTAAAAGATTTATCTCCAATATTAAATCCGAGTAAAGAACTTCTTAACTCATTATTAGAATTTCTGAAACCTCCTGCCAAGGTATTAACCTTAAAGCCTTTAGATAAATAAAAATTACTATTTAAAGTCCCTTCAGGAGCAACAAGAAGTTTCACTTTTTTTGATAAAGCATATTTTTGAGCGATAGATAGCTTTTCTTCAATAAATTCATCATTTATTTTTAATTTTTCTCTTGTTGGTATATTAGTTTGCCAAATAGCTACTGGATATTCATAATTTCTTTTAATTGGAGTTGTTAAACCTCCAAATAAATGCAAGAAAATAAAAACCAAAAGTCCTAAAAGAAATATTTTTTTAAAGTAAAGTTTTCTTTCCCATCTACCTTGAATATAAAAAATCCAAAATCCAATCAATATTTGTAATACGCATAAACCACTTGCTCCAATCCATCTTGCTAAACCAGCAAGATAAAGATCACCTGGGATAAGACTCTCTCCTAAACCTATCCAAAAAAAAGGTGTTTGAGAAAGTATCAATTCACCAATCCCCCAAGTCAAAGATAAAAAAAATACTTTTACTGTTAAAGATAATATTTTCATTTTGAAAACATCTTCTTTCCAGAGAATGATTTCAACTAACAATCCCCATGAATAAACTAATATCCCACCCAAAAAAGCGCAAAATAATAATATTAAAATGGTGATTATTAAACTTGTAAGCCATGAAAACCCAAGCCATGTCAATGGATGAAGATCATAAAGCCAAGAATGACTTATCAAGATGAAGAAAAAACCCCAACAAAAATTTGCTATTCTCCTTTCACTTCCCTTCCATAAAATAAATAATGATATCGGCATAAAAATCAGCCAAAAATGAGTTGAAACTGAAATTCCTCCTAAAATCCCTCCTAAACAAGGGTAAAAATATTGTCTTAGACTTTTAATTTGAGTTGGGATTAACAATCTAAAATTACGAAATTAAATTTATAATCACCCATTTATTGTACCTTCATTCTGTAGACTAAGTTCTAGTAACTTTCAAAATTTACGTGAAAGAAGTCTTTATCAGTTTTGCAGTTTTTGTTTTTTGTGTTTCATTAACTCTTTTTAGTCAATTTAATTCACCTCAAGTTGTTAATGCTGCTGAATCAGAAACTCAATCAGTTCAAAGAACACCTGTTGCAAAATCATCAAATGTCTCAAATAATAATTTATTTGAACTAGACCCATCTGATCCAAATCCTATACTTTTCGCTATGGCAGAAGAAACACCATCAAACAACAATTCAAGGACTACAGAAAGTGGTTTAATTATTGCAGATATCGTAAACGGGGAAGGAGATGAGGCAAATGCTGGGCAAACAGTAACTGTAAATTACACAGGAACACTAGAAGACGGGACACAATTTGATACCAGTATCGGCAGAGCTCCATTCAGCTTTCCCTTGGGTGCTGGACGAGTAATAAAAGGTTGGGACGAAGGCGTAGCAGGCATGAAAGTTGGAGGCAAAAGAAAATTAACAATACCTCCGGAACTTGGATACGGATCAAGAGGAGCTGGAAATGTAATACCTGCTAATGCGACTTTAATATTTGAAGTTGAATTATTAAAAGTCAATTAAATTAAGTAAGAAAAATATCTAAGACTTTTCAATTTAGTTAATCTCCAAGTAATATATATACAACACCAAAAATTTGAAATGTTAATTAAATTCATCAATTCTTTTCTAGATAAAAAATCCCCAATGACAGTTCATGCTCACTGCGATGGTCCTTGTGGTGTTTACGACCCAGCATCTACGAGAGTTGCAGCTGAAGCAGTTTTATCAATGACAAAAAAACTTATTGCATTAGAAGCTCCTTCTAGCACTGATTCAGCAGAGTGGGCTGCATACAGTAATACATTTTCTAGATATGTTGCAGTTAAAGAAGAGCAAGCAAAAGAAACAAAGAAAGAGATTCTCATTTTGTGGACAGATTACTTTAAACCAGTCCATTTGGAAACTTATCCTGACTTACATGAAACAATTTGGAAGGCTGCCAAATTATGCAGTGCATGCAAAGTAAATATTGACTTAGCCCAAGCTGAAGAACTTATGAGTTATGTAGAAAAAATTCATAATATTTTCTGGGCTTCAAAAGGAAGATCAGACGCTTTTGTAAAAGCTAGTTAATCAGAGTCATTTTCAAAAGTTTTTTTGATTTTATTTTATTTTTTTTAGGTTTAAGAAAAACCGCGATTATTAGTGGTGAATCGATGTTTCCTTACCTAAAAGAGGGTGACATTGTATTTTTTAAAAAATATAAAAATAATAAATCCATACTTAAAAATCGGCAAATAGTTATTTTTAATCATCCAATTAAAAATAAAAAACTAATTAAAAGGATAAAGTCAGTAAATCAAAATAACGTTGAGGTTATTGGCGACAATATTAAATTTAGCGAAGATAGTAATAAATTTGGATTAATCAATAACAAAAAAATAATTGGGATTGTGACCTCTAAATTAATTATTCCTAAATTAAAAAATTTTTTAATTCAAAAAAACAGAAGCACTTCTTTGAATCCAAAATAATCCCAAAGAAAAGGAAAGCCCTCCTGCTAAAGCTATTAATCTTTTAATAAATTTTTGACTTGCTTTAAAGGTAGTAAAAGATATTAAACAAGTAAAAAGATTCATACTTATGAGTGAACCAAATAAATATGAAATCAAATATAAGCAAGCGCTTGTTAAAGGTAGTGCTAAAGCAGGAAGAACTGCAAGAAAATGTGAACCTCCTGCTATACCGTGTAGCAAGCCTAAACCAGTCAAAGCATGTGAATGCTTATTATTATTTCTTTGTTCCTTAACATGAAAATGAAAGTGACGATGGGCAATTCCGTTCTCATGCTTATGGGAATGCGAGTGGATACTTAATTGAAAAGAATTTTTTATAGCAAATACTCCAACAATTAGAAGTGAAATTCCAACTAGGAATTCGGCAATACTAGAAAATTTGTTTAATGGCGTAATATCCTTAATAAAAATCGCTAGAAAAGCTAACAAGAGGACTCCTGAAGAATGTCCCAAGCCCCATGAGAAACTATTTTTGAGAGCTTTTTGGGGATTATTAATCGCTGCTGGTGCCATTGCAATTAAATGATCAGCGCCACTAACTACATGCACAAATCCTGCGACTATACCTGTTAAAATTACAGCCTGCATATATATTCAGTACAACTCTCTTTATTCAATTTTATAGCACGATTTGAAGTCAATATTAAATTGAGGTAAATAATTTCTTGAACGATTGTTCAATATCAGTTTCTCTCATAAAAGTTTCACCAATTAATACTCCTTTGATTCCAATAGATCTAAGCGATTCTAAATCTTCGGCACAATTAATTCCAGATTCACTTATGGGGATGATATTTTCTTTTAAAAATATATCTGCATATGTATGCATCAATTCTATTGATGTTTTTAAATCTGTTTTAAAAGTCTTTAAGTCTCTATTATTTATTCCAATCAAATTAAAAGATTTTAACTTTAGAATCCTTTCTAATTCATTAGCGTTATGGACTTCAACAAGAACACTCATCTTTAAATTATCAGCTATTTTCTTTAAATAAATTAAATCGTCATCACTTAAAATCGCAGCGATTAATAATATTGCATCAGCACCAGATACCCTTGCTTTGTAAATCTGATAAGCAGAAATAATAAAATCTTTGCAGAGTATAGGAAGATTAGTTGATCTCCTCACAGTTTCGAGTATTTCATAACTACCTTGAAAGAACCTTTTATCGGTAAGTACTGAGATACATGATGCACCTAATGCTTCATAACAAATTGCTATGTTTTCAGGATTAAAATCTTTTCTAATAACTCCTTTACTCGGACTCGCTTTTTTTATTTCAGCAATAACTCCCGGTTTTATTTTTGACTCCAAAATATTTTTATAAAAATCTTTGGGAGTAGAAAGTTTTTCAATCTTTTTAATGAGATCTTCTAAAGAGACTATTTTTTTAAAATTCTTAATTTCAATATCTTTGTGCCATACAATTTCTTCCAGAATATTTTTTGCTTGTGCTTCTCTATGAGGTACAGCATATTCTAAATTTTCTACTCTTACTGTTGGATTTGGTGGCCTGCGTCTTATCTCCATTAATTTTAGAAATTATTTTATTTGAGAAGCTGCTTGTTTATATGCGACCTCAACTACTTCACTAAGAGTAGGATGAGTATGAACTTCTTTAGATAATTGAATTACATCTTGGTTCCTTGAAATAGCGTTCGAAATTTCTTGAATTAAATCAGCTGCATGTAACCCAAAAATATGAGCACCTAATACTTTCCCATTTTCTTTATTGAAAATCAACTTTAGCAATCCGTCACTCTCCAATTCAGCCAAAGCTTTTGAATTAGCCTTAAAGAAACTTTTGACAACTCCCAAAGTAAAATTTTCTTTTGCAGATATCTCCTTAGCTTCAGCTTCAGAGAGACCAACTGAACTTATCTCTGGGTGAGTAAAGGTTGCTGCAGGGATACTTTTATAGTTAATTTCGACATTACCACCGCAAATATTATCAACAGCAACAGTACCCTGCGCTGCAGCTGTATGGGCAAGCATTAGTTTGCCCGTTACATCTCCAACAGCCCAAATGTTAGGTATTATTTCATCACCATTAGTAACTCTCATCTGATCATCTACAGGAATGAAACCTTTTACTGTTTCGATGCCAACCGACTCAAGATTTAAGTTATTACTATTAGGACTTCTGCCAGTTGCAACTAGTACAGCGTCAACTTCTAAAGTTTCTACAACTTCCTTAGATTTTGCATCCGTCAGTTCTATTTTTACAGGGCAACCAGGTATTATTTTTGTCGCAAAGACATTTGATTTTGTTTCTATATCTCTTGCTTGAATAAGGTTCTTCTTAGCAAACTTAGTGATGTCTGGATCAAATGTTGGCATAATATTCTCCAAAGCCTCGATCATGGTAACTTCACAACCAAGCGCGGTATAAACATCAGCAAATTCTAGTCCTATATATCCGCTTCCAATAATTGCTATCCATCTTGGAAGCCACTCAAGTTTAACCGCATCATCACTAGTGAATACGGTCCTATTATCCAAAGTTATTCCACGGGGCACAAAAGGAGAAGAGCCTGTTGCAATAACAATATTCTTACATGTAAAAATTTTATCAATTCCGTTTTTATCTCTTACACCTACTTTTTGATTACCTTCAATTCTTCCAATGCCCAAAATAATTTCAACTCCACTCCTTTTAAGAGTTTTTGTTAAGTTTTCTCTAACATTTAAAACTAAATTATTTGCATGATCTGCAATTTTTGATCTCTCGAACCTTACTGGGGAAGCATGAATCCCAAATTTAGCTAAATGTTCATAATCAGCTATTTCTCTAACTTTTCCACTTGCAGCCAAAAGAGCTTTAGATGGAACACAACCCCTGTTAACACAAGTACCTCCCATATCAGAAGATTCTACTATTGCGACTTTCAGTCCCTTGCCAGCAGCATGTTTAGCGGCGTCAAAACCTCCATATCCTGCTCCTATTACAATTAAATCAAAATCAAAACTTGAATCAGTCACTTTTTATTTATTTATGAGAGGTGTATGCGACTCTTTTTCGTTCTAGTAATAACGGAACTGCAACACAAGCCACATTCAATGATTCTACAAGCTCACTATGCGGAATTGTAATTGTTTCATTAAAAGCTTCTTGAATTTTTTTATGAATACCTTGACCTTCATTACCTAAAATCAAGACAGTAGACTTAGTCCAATCAATTTCCCAGTATGGTTTTGAAGGTTTATTTGAGCTTTTATTAAAGCTACTAGTGGAAAAAATCTTAAATCCCTCATTTGATAATTCAGATAAAGACTTTAATAAAGAATTTATTATTTCTTCTTCAGTGCCCTCATATCTTTTAAATGGGAGATTAAAGACCGCGCCAGTTGATGCTCTTAATACTTTTTGGCTTAATGGGTGCGCACCTCCAGCTAAAAAAATTGCATTGACACCAGCAGCTAAAGCAGTTCTAAAAAGATTACCCATATTCCCAGGGTCTTGAATTCTATCAAGAACAAGAATAAAATCGTCTTTACTATTGAATTGATAATTAGGTATCGATGAAATTTCTACTAATGCTGCGATGCCATCTGGATTAACTGTTGAAATCGCAGAAGCTAAAACCTCCTCAGAGACCAAAGTTAATAATGATTCATCAAACTGTTTGCTAAGATTTTGGTTCTTTTTTAGCCATTTTTCAGTAACTAAAATTTTGGAAGGAGAATTTCCAGACTTAAGCAATTCCTCAATTAGATGAGTACCTTCTATACAAAAAAATTTTTTATCTTTGCGAGAGGATCCGCTTTTAAATGATCTAAATCTTTTAACTAGATTATTGTTCTTACTAGTTATTTTTAAAAAAGTATTTTCTATGAGTAATTTTAAAAATTCGTTATCAACTATATTTTAATTACATAAATATTTTGATCAATTATTTATTAAATTTTTATTTCCCAAGAAATAAAAAAATACATTTTCACTTTTAATTAATATTCAAGACGTTACATAGGGTGGACTTACTAATTTTCGTTTGTCATCATGAATCTAATAAGTTAAGTCTTAATGATTTGCGGTAGCAAAAATAAGTCATATCTTAAATCACAAAATTTAAAGATTTTTGGCCAAGGCAAATTAAATGGAATCGTTGAAATAAGTGGTGCGAAAAATTCGGCCTTAGTTTTGCTTGCTGCATCATTACTAACTAATGAAAGAATAGTTCTTCAGAATGTTCCTCGCCTCACTGATATTGAAAAAATGGCTAATATCCTTAGAAATTTAGGGGTTAAAATAGTAGAAAAAAACAATAAATTAGAGATAGATTCACAAGATATTTCTATTAAAGAACTTCCATATGAACTTGTTAATGGACTAAGAGCAAGTTTCTTTTGTATCGGCCCGATATTAAGTAAATTTGGAGAGGCTAAAGTCCCTTTGCCTGGAGGGTGCAATATTGGTTCAAGGCCAATAGATGAGCACATTAACGGGCTAAAAGCACTAGGAGCGGAAATTCTTATTGAAGAAGAAATTGTCAAAGCAAATATAAAAGGAGATAAAAGCAGATTAATTGGTACCCATATCAAATTAAAATGCCCAAGTGTAGGAGCCACAGAAACTTTAATAATGGCCGCATCATTAGCAGAGGGAAGAACTACGATTGAAAATGCTGCAAGAGAACCTGAAATTCAGGATCTTTGCCAAATGCTAAATAAAATGGGGGCAAAAATTTACGACTCTGGCAAAGAAAAAATAATTATTGATGGAGTTAATGAGCTATGTGGTTGTAGTCATAAAGTAATTCCAGATCGAATAGAGGCTGGCACTTTTTTAATAGCTGCTGCTGCGACTTCCTCTTCGATAACAATTTCTCCTGTAATTCCTAATCATCTTGAAGCTGTCACGAATAAGCTTCAAGAGAGTGGAAGTAAAATTACGATTAAAGGTAATTCAATTACAATCAACTGTAATAAGATCAAAGGGGTAGATATTGAAACAGCTCCTTTCCCAGGATTTCCAACTGATTTGCAAGCACCATTTACAACTTTAATGGCAATCGCAAATGGTGAATCAAAGATAACAGAAACAATTTTCGAAAACAGAATGAACCATGTTCATTTACTTAACAAAATGGGGGCGAATATAAAATTAAACAAAAACATAGCTCACATCAAAGGTGTTAAAAAAATTAAGGGGATGGACCTAGTTGGATCTGATTTGAGGTCTTCAGCTGCATTAATAATTGCTGGGATTATAGCTGAGGGAACTAGTTCAATTTCTGGTTTAGAGCATTTGGATAGAGGATATGAAAATTTTGAATCAAAACTAAAAATATTGGGTATAAAAATAACCAGAGAATTTAACAAAAAAACTTCGAAAAATAAAGAATTTAAGACTAGTTCAGACCCTGCAGATATTCCTCGATATGAAGTGGCCTAAATTGCAAAAGGTTTCAGGATCGTTAAATATTTAAACGTAAGAGATATTGATGAGTGAAATACAACCTAAAAGTAAAATAAATAACACTAAAAAGCGACTAGACCAAATTTTATTTAAACCACTAATCTTGAAATCATTCATGCCCATGTTCCGCTATTAGATCCAAATGCTGTCAAAATAGTGACTGCAATGAAAAGATAGGGAACAAATCTTAAAGATAAATTTTTTGATTTAATTTCAGTCATTTAGCTTTTTCTTTTAAAATAACATAATATTACTGAATATGAAGCTTATTTCCCCAAAAATAGTTTTATGCTGTAAAAACTGTTACATACTTGTATCGTTAATGTTTATTTGCACATTATAATCCTAATTATTGTCAGAAATTCAATATACATAATTCTATGCTTTTAACGAAAAGATTAGCTAATAACAAACGTTATATTGATTACTATTCATCGACAAAAACAATAGTCAATAAGTTAATTTTTGTTATAATAAAAAAGTTCATTTTTGCAAAAGCCTTGGGAGCGTGGTGGAATTGGTAGACGCACCGCACTCAAAATGCGGCACCTTCGGGTATGTCGGTTCAAGTCCGACCGCTCCCACTTTGATGAATACCTATAATAGATTCGATATATCTTTCAAAAAAGGAAAAGGTTGTTGGTTATGGGACAAAAAAGGTAAAAAGTATCTTGATGCAGTCGCTGGTATAGCAACTTGTAGTCTTGGACATAGTGATAGAGTTTTAAGAAAAAGGTTATCAACTCAACTAAGAAAGATTCAGCACATTTCTAATCTCTATAATATTGAAGAACAAGAACAATTAAGCAGAACTTTAACGAATATGAGTTGTGCCAAAAGTGTCTTCTTTTGCAACAGTGGTGCGGAAGCAAATGAATCAGCAATTAAATTAATTAAAAAATATGGTAATACAGTAAATAAGGGTAAAGAATCAATAATTCTTGCAGCAGAGTCCAGCTTTCATGGAAGGACGCTGGCAGCATTGAGTGCTACTGGACAGGCCAAATATCAAAAAGGCTTCGAACCATTGATTCAAGGGTTCAAATTTTTTAAATTTAACGATTTTGATTCAGTAAAAAAATTATTTGAAGAGTGTGAAAATAATGATCAAAAAATTTCAGGCGTTTTAGTTGAACCAATACAAGGAGAAGGCGGCGTAATTCCTGGAGATAAAATATTTTTTAAAAAACTGCGAAAAATATGTGATAAATATAATTCTCTTCTCATTTTAGATGAGGTTCAAAGTGGAGTAGGTCGAACTGGGAAAATGTGGGGTTATGAGAATTTAGGAATTGAACCTGATGGATTTACCCTTGCTAAAGGATTAGGAGGAGGTCATGCAATTGGAGCATTATTAGTAAAAGAAAAAGCCAATATTTTTTATCCAGGAGATCATGCAAGCACATTTGGGGGGAACCCTTTTGCCTGTAAAGCTGCCCTAACTGTATTAGAAGAAATAAATAGAAGAAATCTTATCAATAATGTTTATCTAAGAGGAGTACAATTAAGTGCTGGATTTGAAGAATTGTCAAAAAAATTTCCAGATATTATTACAGAAAAAAGAGGTTTAGGTTTAATACAAGGTCTTGTGATCAATGAAGATTATGCTGATGCAAAAAAAATTACATTAAAAGCTTTTGATAAAGGGTTACTATTAGTTCCGGCAGGAGGAAACGTTGTAAGGATCGTACCACCATTAGTTATATCTCGAAGAGAAATTAATATTCTTTTGGATAAGCTAAATTTAATTTTTGGAGAGTTATAGCAATTTAAATTTTGAAAAATGCAAATTTAAAAAATTTTGAATTATTATTATCTAAATATGAAAGGGATAATATCAAGTTAGGTTTATCAAGAATTAAACAAGCACTTCAAAAACTTGGTAATCCTTGCGAGAATACCCCAGCGATACAAATTATTGGAACCAATGGGAAAGGATCAATAGCGGCGTATTTAGAAAGTATACTTTTCGAAGCTAAAAGGAATTTTGGTGTTACGACATCGCCTCATCTTTTGGACGTATGCGAGAGGATTAGAGTTAATAAGAAAAATATTAACAAAATTGATTTTGAAAAAATCTACAGCTTAATAGAAAATAAATTTTCAACATTAGAATTAACTCCTTTTGAAAAAATCATTTGCTGCGCACTTAATTTTTTTGACAATAAAAAAGTTGATTTGCTCATTCTTGAAGCTGGCTTAGGGGGACGATTGGACGCGACAACAGCCCATAAATCTAGACCAATAATTGCTATTGGGAATATTGGCTTAGACCATAAAGAATTTCTTGGAAATACGATTGAAAAAATTGCCAAAGAAAAATTAGCAGTTATTGAAAAAAACTCAATTGTCATATCTTGCAACCAAAATAGTAAAGTTGAAAATTTAATAAAAGAAAAAGTTAAAGAGGTTGGAGCGGAAATTATCTGGAAAGATTCAATTTCAAAAAGCTATGAGCTTGGATTAAAAGGGATTTTCCAAAAGCAAAATGCTTCAGTAGCTGTTGGAGCAATTGAAGCGCTGAATAATTTGGGATTTAATATTAAAGAAGAACACATATCTGAAGGTCTTAAAAAAACAGCTTGGGAAGGAAGGCTAGAAATAATAAATTATTTGAACAAAGAAATCCTTGTAGATTGTGCGCATAATTATCCCGCGGCAAAAGCACTCTCTCATGAGCGAAACAATTGGGAGAATGAAGATAAAGGAATTTATTGGATTTTAGGTGTCCAAAGACAAAAAGATATTTACGCAATATTAAAAACACTTCTAAAGGAAAATGATCACTTATTACTTGTGCCAGTGCCAAACCAACCTAGTTGGCAATTAAATGATCTCTCTCAGAATAAAGAAATTGACTTTCAAAAAATAATTGAATTTAAAACATTTGAACTTGCCATTAAGTATTTATTTTCCCTAGAAAAATGGCCACATAATCATCCTGTTTTAACAGGTTCTATTTTTTTAGTTGCTGAATTTATTAAATTCGCAAAAAAATAAAAATGTTAAATATTAAATTGTTCCTTTATTTCCCAGCCTGCTAATTTTCCTGGATTTAGTAGCCCTTTAGGATCAAATCTTAATTTAGCTTTTACTTGATCTGAGTCAACCACTCCTAAGCCTCCGCCTTCGACAGTTAAAACATGGGGATTAAAAATAAACGCACCAAGTTTCCTGCAATCTTCCATTATTTCATTTAATTCATCTATCCCATTCCACTTTAATACAGGCAAAGCTGCTAATCGGGGTGATCCTTGTTGAGAAACTGCCTCTAAATGCCAAAGAACTTTTTTACCCCATTTTTTTCTCAAAAAATTAATAAGCTCTAGTTCGTTATTAAGTGGCAAAAGCATCTGTAAATACGTCCAATTTTTATCCCTAGACCTCATATGAAGAGTTGTATGGTTCCATACGACTTCAGAAATTCCATTAACGAGTTTTTCTTCTTCCCCAAGGATGGTAAATTCAACTTTGAATTTTTTACAAATCAACTCGATCGTTTTTGTTCCTCCAAGAGTAGATTGAATTAATATCTTGTGGCTCCTAGGATTACTTTTAAACCATTTTGGCATTTGATCTACAATATCTTCTTCAAGAATTGCTCCTAATTTCAGATCAATTGCGGCGCTTGTAAGAGTTTTTAATATTTCTATTGTTTTTTCAAATTCAATACAGTTGATAACTATTGAATACCACTTACGTTTGATATCAGTAGCAAGTAATAAAGATGTAATTATTCCATTAGTCCCATAAGCATGATTTAGAGGTTCGGATTCTTCAGCATCAAATTTTAATAAATCAGGTTTTTCATTCATCGTCACTGCCTCTAAACCGATAAGATTCCCTGGATCTCTTAAAAATCCCCACCTGATGGACCCGATACCTCCTGACCCACCTGCAATAAAGCCTCCAATTGTAGCGGTTTTCCAGGTACTAGGAAGCAACCTTAATTCCCTTCCATATTTTTCTAATTGTTTATTCAAATCTCCCATGACGCATCCAGACTGTACTTTCACAAAACCAGTATCGGGATCAAATTCTTCTAACTTATTAAAGTGGCTCATCTGCATTACAACCCCTTTAAACAATGGAACAGCTTGTCCATAATTGCCGGTACCTGAACCCCGTAGAGTAAGAGGGATAGAAAATTCCCAACAAATTTTTGCTACTTTCTTTAAAGCATCATGATCACTAGGTCTGACCACCAAATCAGCGATACATTCTTCTAATCTTTCAGTAAGGATTGGAGAGTAGTTATAAAAATCTTTTGAAAGTCTTTTTACATCGGATTGGCTTTCAATAATCTCTAAGTTTTTGACTTCCTTAAATTTGTCTAAAAATTTAAGACTATTTGATGTCATTAATAAAATTTCTTGTGTTTTATATAAATTAGTCGATTAGCAATATAAATCGCCTTTTATATATACTTTTCTTTTTAAGGAAGTCGAAAAAACATCTGCCCATCTTTGTGCATCTAGAATTACAAAGTCAGCGGGGCAACCCTTTTTAATTAAACCATCCCAATTTAAATTTAATAATCTGCTTGGAGCAAAAAAAATAGAAGATAGAGTCATTCTCTCCCAGGGATTTAGTTGAAGCATAGGTATCGAGCAAGACAACATATAAAAGGGGTCAAAATTACCAAATGGGTACCAAGGGTCTTGCACATTATCACTACCTAGAGACACATCCACATGTGATTTTTGCAATTGCTTTATTGGTGCAACTGGTCTTTTTAATGATGTAGTTTTATTACTTCGATTGAGCAGCCAAAAATTTGTTAGGGGTAAAGCAATAACCTTGATATTTTTCTCAGCCATTTTTTCTCCTAATTTTAAAATCTCTCTATGACTTAGAGAAATAAGACTACTTA